>CASFFJ010000019.1 GCA_949293915.1 uncultured Christensenella sp. | reverse complement strand
CAATTCTAGTTTAACCACTTCGTATTCATCTGCACCAACCAGCCATGTAAATGCTAAATAATTATCAGCTGTCGAATTTGCACCACTGATGAGACTGCCTGTAAAACGTCTATATATATCAGTTACATTAGCATCCCCATTTAACTGATTATTAATATTTGTGATATTAAGTTGTTCTCTATTATTTGCCGAATACACCATTCCACGTGATTTGTCAGTATTTATCTCAATCATCACATATGATTTTGACTTTGTTGCTTCGACATCTATTTGGTTTATCCCCAACAGATATAATCTACGTACCGTACTAGTAGTTTCTTCATCTGTCTTGGAGATAGTTGTGCTTGAATTGGCGTTTGTTATGTTTTCAATACTGGTATTTTCATCTTTGTTTATTCCAGAACTGCCCAAGTAAGATGATAGACTAGCATTTTTTACTCGCAAGAAATATTTATCTTCCCCATAATGAGTAAATAAATTTTTAAGAACTGAGATGTTTGTGCCTGTTTCTTTGTAATAATTGGTCAACAAACTATTATCCGAATTCATTGCAAAATTCTTAATTAAATAATATAGTTCAGATTGTTTAGTGTTGCCTGTATCTTCTTCCAAGTTGTTAAATTTGATTGTTTTATGTGTGCCAACATTGACCAATACTTCAGTTGAACTAATATAACTATTGTTTGTAATAAAACCATCATCCACTTTAAAGTATGCCTCAGTGTTGTCTATTATAAACATATATTTACACATATTACCAGCACTGTCTTGCAATGTAAATAAGTAAATACCTTGATCATACAGAACATATCTGTAATCAATATTACTATCTAAACTTGACACCTTGTCTATCGAAAAACTACCAACCGTACTACCTAATTTATAATTAGTGTTTATCCAGCGCTCATTAGTGAGCGTAGTCTCTTCAATCGTGATGGTATTATCTTTTACAAAAGGTGTGTACGTGTATGATGCAGTAATTTCTGCACCACTATTTTTATCTGCCCAGAATAATGTAGCCATTCCATTTGTGATTGAATTGTCTAGTTGCCAAGCATATCCTGACAAATCACGTTTGATTTGATAAAACGCTTCGTTATTAAAATACACTTGTTCCACCGCATACGCATTTACGCCACTGATTGGAGTAGTATCAATTGTGAACATTCTATAACTAGTTGATGCACCTTCGCTGATGAGTTCAATTAGATAACTGCCTTGCTCTGTGAATGTTGCCTCACAATCATCACTATCAATAGTCACTCCGGCAGTATTTTTTAATAGGGTTTGTTTGTCATAGAATTGGTCTTTGACTGTATAATATTTTGCTGTTATTTTTCTATCAAAACTACCTTCTTTTAGCCAACTGATTGTGACATCTTTATTGGTAAATCCGCCCGAACCGATAGGCTTATTATCTGCATCCACTATTGTCATATTTAGTGTATTTGCAGTGTACTGGAAGGCAAAATATTGATTATAATTTGTTAAATCTCCATTAGGGTCAACATTAATTACAACTAAATAGTATCCCACTTTGTTAAAAGAAACACTATTATTAAATTCTGTTTTGGTTGCACTAGATAAATCTTTGAATTTTGTAGCACTATAATAGTAATAACTATTATCTACGCCAGCTGTAAAACTATCGTTAGTCGTGAGCCAGAGCGAGCCTTGGTTGGTTGAAACATAATCTAAACTATCAAAATCAAAACCTGCTGCTGTAAAATTAACATTTGCATCTTCTTTTGATATAACTGCACCTGTTATTTCTGTACTGCCAGTGTCAACAAGCGAATACATTACTCCCAATTCTTTATCGCCAATAGTAGTGGTGTCGTGCGTATTAATTTCGCTCAAATCGCCATAATTTTGATTGATAGAGATATCATAACCATTATGCACAATCAAGTCCACGCTGTCCGTGTAGGCAAGCGTTAAATATCTTAAGTCTGCCTCGTTTGTATTAACCTTAGAATATTTCAATTCAAATCCATGTATCTCTAAGTCAATGCTGTCTATTGTAAGATTTATCGTAGGCGCATTTTCGCTGTTGTATCCAGTGTTCACATATTCAAAATTAAATGTGTAACTACCTTTTTCTGTCAACACAACAGACAAAATGTTGTTAAGAGAATTTTTATTATATTTATCTAATATTATAGTTTTTTCACTAGTTTGACCGGTCGCTGTCTTTGTGATACGCATTTTAGCAGTATTGTTGTTAACCGATGGAATTATCTCAAAATTATATTCGTAATTGGTTACCACTCCATTGGCAGTGTGTGTATAACTAAAATCATATTTAGTGTAATCATATGTCAGCACTGGATAATTATTATTGTCAATGCTTGTGCCAAGATTGTAGTGATACACTCTATTACTGCTAGCACCCCAACTGTTATTATCTGGAATAGAGAGAGTAGGTTGAATGTTATAATCATTATTTTCAAATGTAACACTCCCGCTATATGTATTCTGATACAACAAATAAAAACTAAAATTGGTCGTGTATGTAACATCTGCATAGCGATAGGTAATCAAAAATTCATAATAACCCTCGCCACCTGTTTCTTGTGTAATTAAATATGTAAAATCTTGATATCTATTATTATCATCCTGCCTTACGCCCGGCAAATCGGTTATTGCCTTACCATTCTTATACCCTATTACATTAACATAAGTAATTTCTGCCCATTCATCCGCACTTGCTTTTATGATAGTATTGTCTTTATAAATGTATTGCCCAAACGAAATTAAAATCGCCTCCTGAACATTTACATTTATATTTTGACTTGTCTCACTATCTTTATAATACGCAGACAGGTCGGGGTTAAAATATAACTCATTGTCATCTGTCCTATTTTCTAGCATCACATATTCATTATTATGTACAACATATTTATCATTGTTGTCATCAGCAATATCAGTGTAATACAATTCTACATCATCACGACTTAGCATTTTTTCAAATATGCTATTGTCATCGCTGTGATAAAGTGGAGTGCTTGTGGATAAATCACTATCACTTATTACGCCAACTTTCTCGACTGACATAATCAGATTATTATTATCTACAAAACTAAATTCTTCGCCAGCTAAACTAGTTCCATAATCCGCTCTAACCAACTCAATTCGTCCACCAAAAATACTAGCAAGCATTGCAATGATTGCTGTCGCCAATACAAATAAAATTAAACCAAATTTGGTTGCATTAATTTCTCTCAAAATATTCCCCTTATTATATTTTGCCATTTCGTTAAATTATTATTTATTAGTTTTTTATTATTACAAAAACTAAAAATAATCGAAATATTAATCTAGTTAAATTAATTATATCATAATAAGCAAATATTTACAAATAATTTTGTCCTTTTTTGTAAATTAATATTTGTTAAATATTAAAAAATTGAATTATTAAAAAATACGCTAAAAATCTATTTTATAGCCAAATAAATCTAACTAAAAACAATTTAAAATATTTGCAAATAATTTTCAAATAACAATTTAAAAAATTATTAATTAAAAATTATTAAAAAATTAAAAAATATTTAAAATTTTAATAAAAAACACGCATTTTTCTATTTTTTTGCGTGTTTTTTCGTTTTTTTTAAAAATTTTTATTAAATTAATTTTTCTACACCTTCTTGGTCAACTAATTTCATTGTCTTTAAAATCTCGCTGGTGTTAGCATCAATATAGTAAAAATATATTCCATCAATTCGCTCAACCATAAACTCATAAGCAGACCGTTCAACTCCGCTGTCAAGCCTTATCACACATTCGTAAGTTTTTAAAATGTTGTAATCAAAGCCAAGCATCGTTTCTGCTTCGCTCTCGGAAATGTTAAATTCGACCGTGCGTTCAATATGATTCAATGCGTAATTTACTGCTTCTAATCCTATAATATCTTGTCCGGTCAAATCTACCTTAACTTTAACCAAGTCTGGATATAATACCACTCCATTTTGCAAAGGTGCAAGGTTAATATATGCAACATTATCATGAACTTCCAGCCACACCACTTCCAAATTTTCAAATCCTATATTGTTAGCAAAAGTTTTTGCCATTTCGCTCGCTTGTTCTGTACTGATAATTGCATCGCCACTCTCTGCGTAACCTGATAGCGTGATGAGTAGTCCACCAAGTTTACTAACCTGTGCAAAAAGTGTTTTGTTATCAAGGTTGACCTCATAGTCATAAGTCTCTATATCGCCATTTGTTTCTCTTTTGTATTCGATATCAACATCTCGACCAGCATACACTGTGTTTTTGAGATAATCTCTTGCCTCTTCTTCGCTGATAACCTTATCGCCTAACCCTTTTACAACCGTTGTTTCTAATGCTGTAGAAAATGGTCCATCAAATATCATTGCTGGATAATCTATGCTGTCGTTTGTCATATTCCCCATACTAGCACTAAGCTCGTTCATACCAGTCTTATCGAATACACCCGCATCCACAAAGTTAAAATTAGTGTCATACATACCAGCGTTTTGTTTATTAAAATTTGCTTTAATTTTTGATAATACTATACTTATCTCATCAAACAAAAGTTCTTGCTTGCTAGTCAATGTACCATCTTTGTTAAGCGCGGTCATATATGCTTCGCATACGCCATTTACTTGATTAAAAAACTTTGTGGCAGATACTACATTTTCTTGATTAATGGGCAGTACGCTAAGCCCAGCCAAGATATAATTACAATCTTTTGTCATATCTTGCAATGTAGCTAATTTGCTTTCTTTTGTGGTCTGTTTGCCATATTTAGCCACATCCACCGCCAAATTGTTCACATTGTCTACCATTGAATAATAGCTAGATGCATATACACCTTCCAAAGTGTTTGTCGCTTGTTTACTCTCTTTATGGACTTGATAATACGCTATCAGCGTGCAGGTCAAAATAATCAATAATGACACAATGATTATTATAAGGATTGGAATTGTTTTTTGCGCATTGCTCTTTTTCTTTGTGTTTTTGTCTTGATTGACCTTACTCTTGTTTTCTTCATCAAAGTCTACACTTGTAATTTTTTTATTCATATTTCACTCCTTTTTGTTATACTGCAAAAATGTGATTGCCTATCTGTGTTACATAGGTTGTACTAAATATCCATTTACTCGTTGCAGTCTTTGGGTTATAATAATAGACCGAACCATACGTTGGGTCCCAGCCATTCAATGCATCATCCGCCGCTTGATATGCAGTTTGATTAGGTTCTAGGTTGATTTGTCCATCGTTAACCGCTGTAAACGCCCATGGTTGATAAATGACACCTGCAATTGTATTAGGAAATCTACTATCTTCCACCCTATTTAACACTACCGCACCAATAGCAACTTGTCCGGTATAACTCTCGCCACGCGCCTCAGCGTAAATTACTTTTGCCAGCAAGTATCTGTCGTTGTTATTATAAGTTGATGATAAACTGCCACCAGATACACTAAGTCCCATTTTTTCTGCAGTCAATGGTCCAACAATTCCATCTTGCGTAAGTCCATATCGCTTTTGAAATCTTTTGACAGCAGATATGGTTTTTGGTCCATTGATACCATCAACATTACCAGTATAATATCCCCATTTTTTTAATCGCTTCTGCACTTCGGTTATATTTGCTGTCGCTGCTTGTACTGTCGTGACAGCGCTCGCACTTGTCTTGTTAAATTTTGAATTGGTAACACTAACTGCACCACACAAACTAAACACAGTTACAAACAACACAAATAAAATAATTAACTTCTTTCTCATAATCTCTCCTAAAAATGATTAATCAAAAAGATTATCGAACCATTCAACAATCTTTGATTTAAAGTTAATTTGCATACTTTCTTCATTTTTATTCACAAAACATAATGGCGGATACATTACACACCACCAATTATCTCCCTGCGCTTCGCCCAACTCAATAATGACAGCATCATAATAACCAGATTCTAGTGTAGTGTTTGCGTATGTTCGAGTAGGAAAATATTCGTTATTTATCTTGACATTTGATTTATAACTAAATCCATTATTGAGCAAAATTTCATCACAAACTCTTTCTAGCGTTGGCGTTAGATTATTTACCATTTCGATTGCTTGCTCTTTGCTCTTTAGCTCGCTAAAATATGGCGTTAAAAATTTTACTAATTCGTTCCTTATCTCATATTTAACATTTTGGTCAACACTAAGATTGCTGTTAGCACGAATATGTAAACGTAAATATTCATAATTCTCGTTTTGCTTAGGCAAAAACACAGATAGCGCCACCAAGCCAATAATTACAACTAAAATAAATACAAATTTTTTCATAATTTAATTTTTGAACCATAAAAAAATAAAAATACGCATAATTTTTGCGTATTTATTGATTATTTAAAACTTTTTGTAGATTAGTTAGGATATGGTCGCCCGCTTGAATTGAGTAGTGCATTCCAAGTGTTTTGCCCAACAATACCATCTGCAACCAAATTGTTTTCTGATTGAAATTCGCGCACAGCATTCTCAGTATTGCTCCCAAACACGCCATCAATCGAGCCAACTGGATACAGATATGATAAAAGTAGTTTTTGCAGAAACCAGACACCACTCGTTCGACTCCCACGCCTTAACACGTTGTCTTGAACATCGATATTTAAAAGTGCACGCCAACTATTTCTACCTACCACACCATCAACCACCAAATTGTTGTCGTTTTGGAAATCTCTGACCGCTCGCAAAGTCGCACCACCAAAAATTCCATCAACTGACAAATTGTAACCATATTGATTGAGATAAATCTGTAACATTCTAACTTTGTTACCCTGATTTCCTTGCCTTAGTGTTGGAAAATTATCTAAACTGCGTGTCAGATACGGGACTTGCAGATATTCACACACCCCTTGACACGCGCCTTCGCCCGCTTGTAAGATAAAGATTGGATTAACCATAGTTTTTGCTTCTTCAAAATTAGTCATAAATCCCGCCTCAATGAGTGTAGATGGACAATTTACATTAGTCAACACCCCAATAGATAGTTGACCTACAAACCTACCTACTCTATCAGTAGTTTGCACAATTTTTTCATACACTTCTTCACTCAGCGCTCTACTTTGCGTACTGAATTGATTGTACGGACTATAATACACCTCTATGCCACGCGCAGAATTAAATGATGCACCCGCACCAAATGCGTTATAAGCAAAGGTCACTAGCAGTGTCAATCCCGCCCTATTAGCACGCACTACACGTGTAGAAACGCTTATATCTTGAATCTCTGGATGAACATCATAAACATTAAATCCACACCTTAAACACGCCAACAAACAGTCAATCTTTGCTGGTCTGTTGAACTCATTTTCATAGAAACTTCTATTAATGTACGGCATAACTGGAGTTCGTTTGCCAACTGTAGGCGGATTGAGACCGTGTTCATCATTGCCACCAATTAAAAAATCACTTGCATTCGCCATAATTACCTCAATTATACCTATGCTTGTGATTTAAGAATTGTTAAATTATTTAACTTGTTCATCCAAAAATGTTGCTTGCAAGTCTGCTAAATACAATAATACCGCAACTGGATAACGATAAAACGCATCATTTACATCTGAACTAAACAAAGCACGCGGGTCAGTTGGTCCCATATGCCAATTAATTGCCATTGCCTCTTCGCGTGTTAGACGCATAAAACCACTGATTATGTAAACACTCTTTTCGCCATGCCCATAAGGTAGTGTATTATTATACGCAAAATATGGCACTTGCACCCATTGTCCATCTACCTTTTGATTGCGATAATCCAGTTTATAGGTGTTGACTTTACATAAATCGTGTAGCAATGCCATTATAGCAATCGTTTCATCACTGATTTTATCTGTATAATTATCGCCATATTCTGCACGAATATTTTTAATTAAACGATTGTACACATTCAATGAATGTTGCACAAGTCCGCCCTCAAAATTGTTGTGTCGCTTGCCAGATGCGGGTGCGGTAAAGAAATCGGTTGTCTCAATATATTCTAATAGTTTGTCCGCACCATCTCGCTTGATTTTTGACTTGAAAATAGTTATATATTCGTTCTTGTAATCGTTAATAGTTTTATCCATATCTCACCTTTATTTTAATAGTTTAATTTCTTTACCCGCGCGATAATCTTGATAAGAAATAACGCGTGAAGCAACTGTCTCAATTCTGTCATAAAAATTCTTCATATTCTTTGGTCGCAAATAAAGTGATACATTATAATCTCGCATAAGTTCTTTTTTTGCATTAAACACATCAATTATGTCATCAGCATCTGTGTATAATAAAATCAGATTATTGTTGTTTGATTCTTTAAGTTTTTCACTCATAAGCATAACCACGCCTTCAAAGCCAATGCTAAAACCAATAGCGCCTGCATCCACGCCACTGAATTTGCCTATCATTTTATCATACCTACCGCCTCCACCAATCGCACCAGCAAAGCCATCTGCATATATCTCGTATACTGTGCCTGTATAATAACCTTGACCACGCACAATAGAAATGTCAAATTGAATATTGTGCTTGTTAGCTGTTAGTTGATCTAATGATTTAATCAAAAACTCTATATCACTAACAATATTTTCATCAACATTATATTTAGTCAAAACAGACATCCCATTAGCCTGAACATCTGTTATAATATCTACCAATTTATTGATTTTGTTTGGTTCAAAATTTTTGTCAATCAACTCCATCATCACACCAGTCACACCAATCTTATCAATCTTGTCGAGTGTAACACAAATGGTGCTAAACTCTGCTTCATTAAATTCAGCACACGCTATCAATGAATTTAATATTTCTTTGTGGTTGATTCTGACTGTCAAATTGCAAAAGCCCAATATCTCATATGTGTCAATACAAGTCTTTAACAAATCAAGTTCTGCGTGTATAGTGCTGTCTCCCAATATATCAATGTCGCATTGCATAAACTGTCTGTTTCTGCCTTTTTGTGGGCGTTCAGCACGGAACACATTATCAATTTGAATAGCCTTAAAAGGATTTGGTAAATTATCTCTATTATTAGCGTAAAACCGCGCCAACGGAACAGTTAAATCATATCTGAGTCCTTCTGCAACAATGTCTTGTTCTGTTAAATTTTCTTTTGTTAAATCAAGCTTGTCTCCGCGCTTAATAGTCTTATACATCAATTTTAAATTATCCCCACCATCACTATTGCCTAAAAAATCAAGACTCTCTAGAATTGGTGTAGAGATTAGATTATAGCCATTGTTCTCATAACTCTTTAAAATTGTTTGTCTAACTTGCTCTCTAAATCGTGCCATATATGGCATATAATCATACGTTCCACGAATTGGATTAAAATTCTTCATTAATTCTCCTTAAATACATACTTGATTTTGACTTGCTAATAAAATTATGATTAACAAACAAAAAATACTTGCAATGCAAGTATTATACAAGAATAGTTCATAAATGTCAATCGTTTGATATCTTAACTTCTCCGCACAAGATATCGTTATATGAATAGGTATATACACTGTTTAAATCAACTGAATTGACTGTGAATACGCTTGTGTATACATTTTCAATGCGCGCACGAAGTGTGCTAACTTTTCGCCTGCCACGATTGATGTATAGATTTACTTCTTGACCTTTAAGCGCCATTATTTTTTCTTTAACATTTTCTATTGTGTTTGGCATTTTTTTCATAAATAACTCCTTGGTGGCATAATTCCCCTTGGTGTTATTTTTTCTAATAATAAAAATTCTAATCAGTTGTGACAAATTATGTCAAAATTTTTAGTAAAAAAGAGAGTCTAACCTCTCTTAAAAATCCTCATCCTCTTCTTCATCATCATCGTCATCTTCATCTTCATCATCCTCGTCATCATCAAAATCATCATCTTCATCTTCTTCATCATCAATGAAGTCGAGGTCAGAATCATCATCAAAATCATCTAAATCTTTATCTAAATCATCGCCGAAGTCAAAGTCATCTTCTATACCGCTAGTGTCTTCCAATTCATCTTGACTGTAGATAGAATCTGTTAATTCATCCTCATCATCATCTTCTTCGTCATCATCATCTGCAATATATTTATGCCAATTTTCGACCTCTTTGTCTTCAGCATCTTCGCTCCTATTCAATCCTAATTCTTGCCTACAGCTTTCACAAATTTCTTCATCGTTTTGAACAAAATTAATCTTACATATAGGACATAATTCAAGGTCATCTATATCATCTTCGCTAGGTTTGATGAGTTTCATCTCTTTTTTGCATACTGGGCAGTATTGGTCTGATTTTTTAATATAATTTAATTCACATCTTGGACATAATATCCAAACAGGTTTTGTAGACTTAGCCATAACATCTCCTTTGATTTCTAGTATATTATATAGAGATAAAAATTATTTGTCTACTAATTTTTAATATTTTTAAAAAATTTTTATCAACTAAATCTGTATTAAAGCGATTAAAAAAAAGTATATAATAATCTCTCATTTTATACTTTTAAAAAACAAATTAAAATTTTTACATTGCTTTGTTAGTTAAGCCCCCTCTATCAACATTTTGTCAGCCACCAACGCAATAAATTCGCCATTAGTTGGTTTTTCGTTGCTTGAGTATACTTTTATCCCAAACAAATTGTTAATATTCTCAATCTTCCCTCTATTCCACGCTACTTCTATCGCATGGCGAATAGCTCGCTCTACTTTTGATGCACTTGTGTCATATTTCTCTGCAATAGTTGGATATAATTTTTTAGTGATAGAATTGATTATTTCTGGATTAGCAATAGCCAATTTAATTGCCTCACGCAAAAATTGATAACCTTTAATATGAGCAGGTATGCCAACTGTTATGAATATATTTGTAATTTTTTCTTCAAGTTGATTGCTAGATTTTGAATAGACAGAATTTTTTGTCTGTTGATTTGGATTTAAAATATCGTTTATCCTTTCTTTTAAAGTTTTAATATCAAATGGTTTAATACAATAATAACTAGCACCAAGTGATATCGCTTTATTTATAAAACCATCTATAGATAGCGAAGAGTGAATAATGAATTTTGTATTATTAGCACTCTCCAGAACTTTAAACCCATCACACTTTTGCAAAACAATATCCATAATTACAATATCTGGATTTAATTCATTAATCATTTTAATCAACTCTTCACCATCAGTTGTGCTTGATAAAATTTCATAATTTTCTTGTTCAAAATTTTTCATCATTTGATTTAAATAATTTTGGTCTTCATCTGCAACTATTAATTTAATTTTTTCCATAAATCCCCCTATAATTTTTTTTATCCACATTTTTGGACACGCAATTTAATTCTAACAGATATAACTAAAATTTTGCATTTCATTTTTATAGTTATTTTATCTAAAATTTAAGATTTTTAGTGTTAAAAAGTTTTATTTGTCGAAACTGCTTTAAAGTTTTTAACAAATAAAAAATAATTTTGTAAAATTTAGTTTTTTTTAGATATATGGTTATAAATCAAAAAGTTTTTTTATAAATTAAAAGGACAGGAGGTCGCAAATGAACGACAAAGATATGAAAATTTTATATACCAAAAATCTAGACAAATTTAATTTCAATACACCAATAAATTTGACTGTTGATGCAAATGCTAATATAAAAACTATTTTGGATATCAATTGTTACATTTTTGATGATACAGTAGAGTGTGGCACAGGTAAGGCAGTTATTAATGGTAAAATTGGTGTAAAAATCTTGTATATTGACACTGATAACATTACAAATACAATCTCAAATAATCAAAATTTTAGTGAAACAATCATAAATGATGCTATCACAAATGACTCTTTGATTTTATTAAACAATCCAAATATATCAACTAACATCCTCAGCCAAGATGCAGGTGTAAAACTCAATATAGAAGTTAGTTATTCTCCTACAATGTGCATTAACTTGACCCTTCCTAACATCTCAAACGAATTTGAAAATATGATTACCAACAAATGTGAAGTTGGTCTCGCCTCGCTTGAATGTGCAGTTAATACACGCAATGAATATCAAACAACTTTTGAAACAAAAGATGAACTGTCCAAGATTTTAGGTTACGATTGTCAGTTCATTCAATCAAATGTGACAGCATACAACGAGTATGCAGTGTTAGAAGGAAAGTTATTTGCCACATTATTATACGAAACAAACATTGAGAATGATAGCAGAATCAAAGAGCTAACCGATGTTTTCAACGTAAAAATGGAGATATCAATTCCATCTCTTAGTAGCGACTATCAATTAGATTTAAATTGTTCGCTCGATAAATCGCGCGAGAATATCACTACTGAAATAGAAGATGACAACACAATAATTAGTGTCAAACACGAATTTAAATTGACTGGTGTGGTTATTAAAATAATTTCTATGGATATGGTAGAAGATTTATTTAGTGTAGAAAATGAGATAGAACTATCTTCATCAAATCGTGAATTTACTAAGAATCTCAATTGCGGATATGTTGTTGACAACATTTCGGGCGAATTTAATATTGATGACAATGATAGCGCGATTGATGAAATAATATCTAATCATAACATTTCAACTGAGATAACTAATAATTATATTAAAAATGACAACTTATATTTAGAGGGAATCATAACCTCACATATTATTTATCTTGATGAAAACAAAGAGTATAGACATAAACAGACCGAATTACCTTTTATCTTAAATACTAAAATACAAATGGAAAATCTTGATTGTAAACATATTGTCGCGCGCGTTATTGATAGTAAAACTAAGGCAAAGCGCGGTACAATAATCGAACTAGAATACACACTCGCGATTTATTTGTGTTCGTATGAATGTGATAGCAGAAATGTTATAGATAATATTAAGATAGGCAAAGCATTAGATTTCACTAAATATGATTATCAAATATTTATCGCTAAACCAGATGAAACTATCTGGGAAGTTTG
>CASFFJ010000018.1 GCA_949293915.1 uncultured Christensenella sp. | reverse complement strand
TTTAGAATCGTTTGAAAAATCATATGAAATTATCGCATCACTTTTTGGCACTATAATCTCACCATTTTTATAAACATAATCAGAGAGTACTTTAATATCGTTTTTCTCATCACCGCTTAGTTTATCAATCGCTTCTTTATCACCTACAAAAATGAATTTTTCTTTTGCTCTTGTGACACCAACATTAATAAGTTCGTGATTATTTTTAATCCATTCCATCGTCTTTTTACCAGTTTTAATTGATAAGGCAGCAGACATAATGATAATAGATTTTTCTGACCCTTGTAGAGTGTGAATTGTTCCTGCCTTTACGTCATAAATTCCAAGTTGTGCCAAATTTTTGTTTATTAATGCGGCTTGATTAACAAAAGGTGTAATGATTCCAACATCTTTATAGTTGTTGTCTTTAATAATGTTTGCTATTTGCATTGCTTCTTCATTATAAGAATTTCTAGAATTTGGATTATATATGTTTTGAATATTGTAATAAATTAAATCTCCTGGTTTTTCATTAAGAAGCTTTAATTGATCATCATAAAATCTTTTATTAACAAAATTAACTATTCTTTTACCACATCTATAATGATATCTTAGAAGAATATTTTTAGAATTATTATCCTTTCTTAACATTGTTGAAAGAATGGAATTAGAAATATAGTTATATTCTTCGCTTATCCCATATTCTTCCATTAAATATTCATTTAAATTTTTTTCTATGACCGTGACAGGTTGTAATTGATTTGTATCACCAACTAAAAGCAAATCACTACCTCTTACAATAGGAATAAGAGATGTTGCAGTGTTACATTGTCCTGCTTCATCCATAATTACAAGATCAAATTGTGGTTTTGGACTACCAAGTTTTTCACAAGAAAGATTTGTGCAAATAACAATTGGAAAAATAGCTAAAAGTCTTTTTAAATTAATGTCGTTTTTAAGCCATTTATTAAATTGTCTAACCCCTTCGTTTAGATCTTTATTAACAATAATATCTATTAACTCTTTATATGGTTCATTAAATAATTTTTTAAATCTTAATAAAGAGGAATAATAAAGATAATTTTTAAAATCTTTATCTTCTGACGCTGATATGGCACATTTAAAAATCTCAGTATCATTGATGATTTTGTAATTATTTAATTTATCTTGATACATCAAAATTTGATTATCTAGTTTATTATTAATTTGATTGATAGTTGTTAGTCTTCTAATCTTTTTTAATGTTTCTATCCTATCTTTTAAATCAATTTGTGTTTCACATTCCATCAGCAAATTTCTTAGTTTGTTAAAATTTGATAAAGATTTATTCTTGCTTTCTTGAGTTAAGTGTTCTTGCACTTTTATTTTTTGATGATTAGAAACAAACTCCATTATTTCTCTTAATTTTAATATTGTCTCTTGCATTTCAATGTTATTTCCAAGGCGTATCATTGGAAAAATTATCTTTTCTTCTTTATTAGAATAAGCTCTTGCTATCGTTAATGAATTATCTAATTTTTGGAAAATATCTGAAACCGGATGATTGTTATTTGAACAAACTAAAACAGTTTTCTCGTTTGCATACGCTGAAAGAAGAACATTAAAAATCGTTTCAGTTTTTCCAGTTCCAGGTGGCCCTTTAACATAAGTTATATGATTGACCATCGAATTATAAATTACTCGCATCTGATCAATATTAATTTTGTTTCTATTAAACACAACTAAATTGACCTCTTTTGATGTTCCACTTCTACTTTTGTTTCTTCCAAAAAATGCTTTGAGTGGTATTGTTAGTTTGCCATCTATATCCATTTCGTGGATAGACTCAAAAGCTTCATCTACACCATGTTGACTATTTCTTGCTAAGAAAAAGATAGTTGGACGAGTATTAACCATTTCACCGTTATGAAAATTTTGTTTAATTAAATAAATATACTCTTCCTCGTTTTTATCATAATTAGCACAAAATTCATCAGGATCCATATCTAAATACATTGCAAGTGTCATCTTTTTCTCTTCATTAATAAGAAAAGATTTATTAATAGAAGATTTTTGTGACATTTTAAGTGTTTTATCTTTAAAATTAAGCGATAAAGTACGATACGCGACAACGTATTGTTTATCTAATACATCAATCGAAAATTTATTAATCGCTAAAGTTTGATAACGATTAATAATTTCAGCTTCATATTTAGGTTTTTTAAATACTTTTTCCAAAATAATGTTGAATTGATTATCATCTAATTGATATTTACCATTTTTAGTTAAAACATGAATATCTATTCCATCAACCATTATTATTTCTTTTAAAAATGGATCATCATCTAAACGATAACAATCTGATAGATACATTAAAATGTTGTTATCAAAATTTACAATATCAAGAAATTCTTCTATTTTTTTATTAGTATTAACTTTCGTTAATAGTTCTTTTGGTGTTTCATAGTAACTTTGTTCTAATATTTGAGCAGATTTTATACCTCTTATATATATGAAAGTGTCGTTTTTACTATCAGCTAATACATAATTACTTTTAAAAGGATTAAAGATATCACAAATAATTGTTCCTTTATCAATATCAATGTCTTTTATTCCAATGTAATAATTTGTTGATTCACCCTTTTTATTTACATAAGAAATATCTAACCATTTATTGTATATAATTGCGTGATATATCGAATTCTTTATAGAAAGTTTCATAAAATTACCTAAACAAACTTTAATGAATAATGGAACGCTATCCTAATATTTTTTGTTTATAATAGCTAGTTTTAAAATTTCATTTATATAATACACTAACAAAAAATAATTTTTAAGTAAAAGAACCATATTACTATTCAATTACAATTTTTGAGCTTATTATATGATTTGCTTTAATACTTACCTATCGATTTTTAAAGATATCGAAAAGTTAGATAATCCACAAATAATTTTTTGATAGTGATTAAGAATTTAGGGTTTAATGTTGATTACGATTTTTTAAATAATTGAATCTAGATTTGCAGGTTTTTTTAACATAAATTGCATTAATATTTATACAATAGGTTTTGATTTTTAATTATATTTAATTTTGCACAAAAACTGTATAAATAGATTTTAAAATCATGTGGCATATCAAAGTAAACAGAAATACCTAGTTTAATCAAAAAAAGTCAAAATAAGGGGGTAAAAAATGAAAAATTAATAAAAAATACCCCCTTAAATTGACTTTTACCCCTTTAAATGATATATTTCTGTCATAGGAAGTAAATTTTATGAAATTAGAATTAGATAAAAATTTATATCGTAGAGAAAAATATCTTTCTAAAGTTCGTGGTTTTTATCATGAATGTGGGCTTATTAAGGTTTTTGTTGGTGTTAGAAGGTGTGGAAAATCATCTATTATGAATCTCATCATGCAAGAACTTATTGATAATGGTGTAAGCGAAGACAATATACTTTATTATCATTTAGATAAAAATCCATATGAAAATATTGATACACCTTTTAAACTTAAAAAATTGATAACTAAATATTCTCATGGTGTTAAAGGAATGAAATATCTTTTTATTGATGAAATTCAAAATGTTAAAGATTTTGAAAAAATAATTAATGCATATAACGAAGAAAAAGATTTTTCAATATTTATAACCGGATCTAATTCTTATCTGCTTAGTAGTGAACTTGTTACTAAATTAACTGGCCGACACATTGAATTTAAAATAATGCCGCTTACTTTTGACGAGTACATTAATTTAAAAATCCATTTTAATAAACCAATATCAGATGATATGAAGGAATTGACAAATTACATCTATGAAGGTGGCTTTCCATATGTTGTAAGATTAAATTCAATAGATGATAAAAGAATTTATATTCAAAATTTGATTGATGAAATATATGAAAAAGACATAAAAAGACGTGTAATAATTCGTAATAGATATATTTTTGACCAAGTCACACGTTATATAATAAACAATTATGGTGCGACAACAAATTTAGATAATATAGTTTTAGATTTTAAAAAAATTGGCATCTCTATTAAAAGAGAAACAATCAAAAAATATATCGACATTCTTAAAGCTGCTAATATTCTTTATGAATGTAATCGTTTTGATGTAAAGAGTAGAAAATCACTGCAAGGCGAGAAAAAATATTACCTTTCTGATTTATCTTTTTACTTTGTTTTAAACACAGACAATCGTATTAATTTTGGCCCTACATTAGAAAATATTATATACACTTATGCTCTAAGCAAAGGATATTCTATTTCTGTTGGGAAAATAGGTAATTTAGAATGTGATTTTATACTAAGAGATAATTATATGAATTATTCTTATGTTCAAGTTGCTTACACTATTTTAGCAAGTAAAGAAACTCAAGATAGAGAATACAAGAGTTTAGAAGCGATTACGTTTGACAATTATCCAAAATATATTCTTACAACAGATACTTTATTGCAAAAAAGAAAAGGCGTTATTCATGAAAATATCATGAAATTTATCAAAGAAAATAAAAATTTTTAATTATAAGTTTTAAATGTTTTATTTCTATCTAGATAATTAAAAAGAAAATCACAACTAAAGATAGTAACGATATAAAATTAAATTGAGTGTTATAATTTAAATGGTAAAAGCGATGAAATATTTATTTTTTGATATCGAATGTTCTAATTGTTTTAACGGTAATGGGAAGATTTGTGAATTTGGTTATGTTTTAACAGATGAAAATTTTAAAATCATTAAGCAAGATGATATTCCTATGTCTCCTGGCAAAGGACGTGACAATAGATTTTATTTAAAAGGAAGGAAACACGAAAAAGATATCGAACTTGCTTATGAATATGATTATTATTTTAAGCAGCCAGAATTTTATAAATTCTATGATAGAATCAAAAAAATAATGGAAGATCCTGATACAATTTGTTTTGCTTTTTCAATGGAAAATGACATTCACCACTTATATAATGCATGCACGAGATATAATTTAGAACCATTAAATTATATTTGTTATGACGTACAACAATTTGTTCAAAAATATTTAGAAAAGAAAAATCTCATGTCATTAAAAAATGCTTGTCATGAAATAGTTGGTCCTCATTCAACAGTGCAGCTTCAAGAACATCTTTCAAGAGATGACGCAAAGATGGAGATGATGATATTTGAAGCTATATGCGTTTTAAAACAAACAAATTCAATGGAATTATTAAAAGATCTTTCTTTTGCTAAGACTAATTCAATTGAATTTATTAAAAGAATTAAAGAAAATAAAGAAAAGAAAAAACTA
>CASFFJ010000017.1 GCA_949293915.1 uncultured Christensenella sp. | reverse complement strand
TTGTATTCTAAACCTGTACCAACAATAGGACTCTCAGCTCTAATCAAAGGCACTGATTGACATTGCATATTAGAACCCATCAACGCACGGTTACCAACAATGTGGTCAACAAATGGAATCATACTAGCACTAGGTGACAAAATTTGACTAGGTGCTAAATCTACAAGGTCAACCAAACTAGCATCAACGCTTTCTGTTTGACCATTATGTCTACAATCAACATTTCCTGCCTTGATTGTGTTGTCATCGTTTAATTCTACACTGGCTTGTGCTATGAAATGACCACGCTCTTCATCAGCCATTAGATAAATTACTTCATCAGTCAATTTACCAGTTTTAGCATCTATTTTTCTATAAGGAGTTTCAATAAAACCATACCTATTAATACGCGCGTAAGTAGCCAAACTGGTCATCAAACCAATAGGTTGACCTTCTGGCGTTTCAGCTACGCATATACGTCCATAATGTGATTGATTGATATCACGAACTTCTTTTGTAGCACGCTCTTTCTTGACACCGCCCGGGCCAAACGAACTTAAACGGCGTTTATGTCTCAGACTTGCCGCAGGATTGATTTGGTCCATCAATGCACTTAATTGGCTAGTTGCCATAAAGTCTTTAAATGCCTTGTTGATATATCTAGCGTTTACTATTTGGCTAGGCGTTGCATCTGTCAAATCACGACTTTGCATAGCCTCACGCACTTGTGTTTGAAGTTTTGTCATACCGCGACGGAACTCTTCTTTTAAAAGTTCGCCACAAGTAGCTACACGCCTATTTGCCAAGTTATCGCGCTCATCTGTTTCACCCAAACCATCTAACAAGTTCAAATGATAACTTACTGTTGCGATCATATCATCAAGAGTCACTTGATAATCTTCCAATTTTCTTGCATTTGCGCGAATGGCTTCTTTAAGGCTAGCCTCATCTTTGTTCTCTTGCATAAGTTGTTGTAAAAGAGGTAAATAAACAAGTTCTGTAATACCAAATTCTTCTGGGTCTAATTTAGCATATGCTTTAAGTGAAACACGCTTGTTACCTACAACGCGCAGTTTTTTGTCTTCTAGCATAATGTCCACTGAATTGATACCTGCGTTTTGGATAGCCCACGCGATATCATCCGTAATGAACTCACCAGCACTGACAAAAACTTTTTTACCCGACTTAACATCGGCTGCTGCGATTTGATTAGTGATACGATTGGCAAGCGACAATTTCTTGTTTGTCTTATATCGACCAACTTTTTCAAAATTGTAGTGTTGTGGGTTGAAGAATCTATCATTTATGTATGAAAGAGTATTCTCTGGATTAGGGATTTCACCAGGGCGTGTTCTTCTACCAAACTCAATCAACGCATCTTCTTGTGTTAGTTGTGGTTCTTTGTTTAAAGTGTTGACAATGAATGGATGATTGTCAAAAATATTCAACAATTCTTCATTTGTGTAGCCAAAACATTTTAACAATACGCCTAGGCTCATCTTGAATTTACGCTCAACAATCACTCTTAAACTATCGCCTGTAACTTGTTCAGTTTGTACCCACATACCATAACTAGGTGCAATAGTACCAGCGTAATCCATACGACCGTATTTATTAATTTCGCCATCAAAAACAATGCCAGGAGATTTGATTAATTGATTTAAAACAACACGCTCAACGCCATTGCAAATAAACCCGCCATCCTTAGACATATAAGGGATGTCACCCAAGAACACTTCTTGGTCAACAATCTGCCCAGTTTCTTTAACCAGTAAGCGAACATTCACTTTAAGTGGAACAGTATAACTCACTTGTTTAAATTTGCATTCAGTCCAAGAATATTTTGGCGTTTTGTCTATTGAATAACCCAAAAAAGACAACTCAGCCTTGTTTGAGTAGTCTACAATTGGATTGAATTCGTTCAAAATTTCACCAATATCCTCATTTAAAAATTTTTCATACGACTCCCTTACACCTTCTAGCAAATCATCCATTTCGTATGGGATATCGATCTTCGCAAAACTGTGACGAACAGCCTTGCCATGCTTAATTTTTTTTATATTGAGTGTATTTGAATTCATTCATTAACTCCTTATTTAATTGTTTCGCCCGCTATTATATATATTAATTTAAATTATTAAATAGGGACAATGTTTCATACTAAACAATTTTAGCATAATTGGAAACTTATGTCAATAGATTTTATAAAATATTTTTTATATTTACCATTTTTTTTCGATTTATTCATTACACAAAAAATCATCAAATTTTTAGTGCATATATTCATAAAATAGATAATATTTCGTTAATTTAAGACATTATAATCCAATCTCCTATATTTTCTTATCTATTGATAACATTTTTTATTTTGATAATCCATTAAAACATAGTTTAATGTATTTGTAAAGACTTAAAACAAAATTTTCTCAATCTTATTTGATACAACAATTAATAAAATAAAAAATCTCCAAAACAAAAAAGAGAAGGCATTAACCTCTCTTTTCTCGTTTTTAAGAAAATGAACAAATAATTTTAGATTATAATATCTAAAAATCTGTTATGTAATTCTATTTATTAGCAACAGCCATCTTTCTTACTGCCACAGCCACAGCAAGATAAGATTAAAAGTACGATTATAAGCAAGCAAGGGTCTATTCTGCAACCGCAGTTACATAACAAAAGAATTAATATAATCAACCAAGTGCAGTCATCACATCCGCATTTGTTGTCATTACAACCACAACCGCAGTCATTCCCTCCAAAAAATTTATTGAACATTAGTTCCTCCTACAAGTATATTTTTATCTTACAAAAGTGTTTTTCTTAGGTACCTTTGAATCTTCCTTTGTATACTACATAGTACGTGATGATTTCACAATTTGTGACACAAAAACAAAAAATTTAAGTCAATATTTTATTCTAAACGTTTTGAAAATATGCATATCAAAACAATTTTTTTAATTTTACTCCTTTTTGCATAATAGCAACTATAAATCAATACAAAAAAATGTGGCTTACCACCACACTTTCTTTATAGATATACTTAATTAATATTTAAATGAATCAAGTTTTTGCTTTATCATTTGCTTTAACTGGATAATGTTTTTACCACCTTTTGCCTCTATATAACAAGTGTCATACGGATAAGATTTTAATTCTTGCAATTCTGCTGAAGATATTTTATCAACCTTATTGTAAACTAAAATTACATGGTTAGGGTCAATACTTAAGCGATTTAATTCTTTCTCTACCACACTGATTTGGTCATATTTATGTGGGTCACTTGCATCCACTACCATAACTATCACGTTCGCATCAAGCGTTTCTTCCAGCGTGGAAGAAAAAGCATACACGAGTTCGTGTGGCAGGTCACTCACGAATCCAACTGTATCAATCAACACATATTCTACACCATCATCCCACACTTTTTTGGTTAAAACATCAAGGGTGGCGAACAATCTATCATCCGCATATGTTCCTGCCTTTGTAATAGCGTTCATTAGTGTAGACTTGCCTGAATTGGTATATCCCACCAGCGCCACACTCTGCATCCTTGACAAGCGTTGTTTTCGTGTGGTTTGCCTATGCTTATTAATCTCTTTTATCTCACGCTCTAAGCGGTTGATGTCTTCTTGAATTTTACGTTTGTTTAATTCACCCAAACTTTCGCCAGAAATATTATTCCTAGCGTTATTCATATTAATAGCCGTGAGTCTTGGTAATGAATATTTTAATTTAGCAAGTTCCACTTGCAATTTACCTTCGCCTGACTTTGCGCGACTAGAAAAAATCTCTAATATAAGCATTGTTCTGTCAATACATTCAACATCAATTAACTCACTTAAATTTCTAAGTTGCGAACCAGTTAATGGGCAATCAAAAATAACCATTTCAGCACCAAGTTCACGCACTTCATCTCTTATCTGTTCTACTTTGCCTATACCCATATAAGTACTGGCATTTATCTCTTTTACAACAAACAAATTAGTTTTTACAATTTCATACATTGCACTGAATGTAAGTAGCTCTAACTCTTTTGTCCTATATTCAGCGTTATCTAGATTTAGATAAGGACAAGCAAGATACACTTTTTTTAACTTCGTTTCTGTCATATCAATTTCTCCTTTTATATACTAATTTTGAAACTATTTTTTTAAACTAAACTAATTTTTTAACGCATAAAAACAATAAAGGAAGAAATCGTTTAATATCCCCCTAATTAATTCAAGCGCATCTTACATTTGTCCATATCAATCACCTCATTTCTGTTTTATATTATAGCAAATTTTATTATTATTGACAAGATAAAAACATAATTTTTAATTAATAATTTGTTAAAATTTACTAATTTTTAAAAATTATTGCAAAATTTGTTCTGTTTTGCTAATATGTACATATGCGAATTTGTAATTTAGCTAGTGGTAGCAGTGGCAATTGTACATATATTGAAACTAAGAATACCCGTCTTTTGATTGACAACGGCAAACCTTTGTCGTATGTTTTTAATGCGCTAAACGAATTAGGTGTTGACCCTATGACGATAACCGCCATACTCATCACGCACGAACACAGCGACCACATCAAAGGGATAAGAAAGTTTTGTGAGCAATACCACACATCAATATATGCTCATATCAACATTCGCGACGAGATAAAATCACAAATTCCAATAGATGAACATTTGTACAATTTTTTTGATAGTGATTTTGATATCGGCGACTTGCACATTCAACCATTTCCACTACCCCACGACAGCAAATTTTGCGTGGGTTATCGCATTGAAGAGGAAGATGCAATCGTTTCAATTTGCACTGACTTAGGACATTTTAGCGAAGATACTTTTAACGCAATTAAATCGAGCGCACTAGTTTACCTTGAGGCCAATTACGATATGGAGATGCTTATGGCATATCCAAAATATCCACCATTTTTAAAGAAACGTATCAGTGGCAAAAATGGTCATTTATCTAATATTGATTGCGCACGCGCGATAGAAAAACTTACAAATTCAGGCACGCGCCTTGTTGTTCTCTCTCACATCAGCGAACACAGCAACACAGAAAATTTGGCTGTCAACACAATCGCAAATTATTTGGAAACTAGAAATATAATTCCAAATGTCAACATTCGCCTAGACATTGCTCATCACGAAACGCGTGGCACAATTTTTAGAATCACACCAACCAGTCAAAGATAATTTATTTTTTAAATAGTCTTAATTTATGAATATTTTAATTCAATTAAAAACTGCTCTTAAAAAATTACAATATTGATGATGTGTTTTTTAATTTTAATGAAATCTTCTCTGCGAGTTTACAAATATATCTAAACAAATTAAGTAAAAATAAAAATCAGTTATTACAAAAAAATTATAAAAAATTATAAAAAACATAAAAATTTTAACATTTTTTTATAAATTTTTGAGTTATTTTTATAAGTTTATAAAATTTTTATCTATTTTTATTATCCATATTTTTAAAATTTGCTTAATTGTAAAACGAGATACAACATTTGAAAAATAAAGTGCAACATTTGTAAGTAAAATGCAAGTTTGTAATCTCAAATGCACGATTTGTAAATGAAATGCGAGTTTTGTAAGCGAAATGCAACATTTGTAAATGAAATGCACGGGGTAAAACGGCAATTATGGGAGAAAATTGACATGCCAAACAGAGGTAGGCTGAAATTTCAAATTTTTGAAATCCAAAATGCTACCCCAAAATCGCCACAGTTATGAAGGTATCCACCGCTAAATTCAAAGATTATCTTTTAAATAATTTGGGTGTCATCACAACACACTTTGGCTCAATTTGAGAAAAGCCAAGCTTATCAAGTGCATCAATTCCGTAATAAAAAGCAAATGCTTCATAAGGTGTTTTGTTTCCAAGTTTGGCTCTGCGATAGGAATTGATATGATTCATCATATGAACAATATCAGCTTGTGTAAGTTGGTCAAAGGATGTTCCTTTTGGAAGTATTCTTCTAATCAGTTCGTGATTAACCTCAATCGAACCTTTTTGATATGGTGATGATGGGTCGCAATAAAAAACACTTGTTCTATGTATGCCGCTTGGTGTTCTTTCTATCATTTTAGGATTAGAGAACTCTGAACCTCTGTCTGTTAAAATAACAGGAAATAGTTTTTCAAACAGTTCTCTGCCGAGCTTTACATAAAGATAATCAAATATATCTATTACTGATTGTGAAGTGTTTGCATCCCTTAAAAATGCCATCATAAAACTAACATCAGGAAAATGTATGGTAAGAAGAACTTTTCCGCCTACAGTGCCGATGACAGAATCCATTTGTACAGTATGTGCGTTTGGATGTTTTGCAAGATATTGTTGATAATCAACATAGTTTCTGCCCACATAACAACCTCTGTCAACCTTAAACTCCTGTTGTTTTTTTCTTGGTCGGTATCGCACTTTTCGTGGTAAGTCAATATTTCTTGCATCAAAAAATCCGTTATCGATGTAATTGTATAAGGTTTTTTCGCTACACATAAGCGTATCAGCATGATTGACATATATTTGATGAATAGATTGCCCTTGTAGGATAAGAGGTGTTACAAAAGCATTTAAGCGGTTTAGCTCCTGCTCTGTTGTCATTATTCCTTTACGGGATTCTGAGATATGCAACTGCGCTTTGGAATGTGCTTTTGCAGCATTATACAATGTTTTTTCAAGTGTGCATTTGTTGCGTTCGGTACAAGCATTACAAACATATGGTGGCTTGAATCGTGTAATACATATTTGTTCCTCAAATTCAGGACAATTATCGTTACAGCTACTACACATCTTGCAATATTTTAAAGATTGTCGGGTACAATTTGTACTGCAAACATGGAGCTTTGTACAAGACTCTCTTTTTACACAAGCATTGTAACCATTTGCTCCGTAGCCAGAGCGTTCAATAACAGAATGTTTTCTGATTTCTCTGGAGATAGTGGAACGGTCTTTACCCAATTCTTTTGCAATTTGACCGAAAGATTTTCCGTTGTAAAGACAATTTTCTATCTCCATTCTTTCTTCGTATGTGATATAATTAGACATGGTATTCTACTCCTTTTAAAATTAGTGGATACCCTGCAGCATACGAAGGGATATTGTTTTGTGGCGAAACAGTATCCCTGCTGTAGTAAAATTATATCATGAACAAAAAAGAAATAGCAGAAAACATCTGATGTGTAAAGGGTTAAATGAACGGCTGCGCCGCCCTTGACACAACATTTGTTTTCTGCTTCATTGTAATTAAGGGAAGAAAGTCGAATTGACTTTCTTCCCCGAAAGATAAATGCTATTTAATTGCTTTAAGTATATATGTGGCACCCCAATTATTCAGAACTTTTACAGACGAAAAACCTGCTTCAAGTAATGCTTCGGTTTCGTGTTCTACAGTTAGGGGAGTATCGTAATGATAAAACTCATTATCCTCAATGCCTTGCTCCTGTTTTAATGCAATTAGATTTTGACGATGCATAACTTCTTCATCATCAGACAACGAGAAGTAATCTGTCAAAATGAAATACCCACTTTCTTTTAATGCATTATGAAGTTTTTTATACAAAGGAATTTTTTCTTCTTTTGTGAAATGATGTAAACTTTCAACCGAAACTGCTGCATCAAAAATTTCCTCGCCCAATTGGGCATCAAAATAGGAAGTACAAATCAAAGTAATGTTCTTGTCTGCAAATTTTTTTCTGAGAGCAGACAACATTCCTTCCGAAAGGTCTATACCAGTTATATTGGCTGAAGGATTATGTGGATAGTATTCTTCTAATTCTAACCCTGTGCCACATCCTAAATCAAGAATATTGCAATTATAGGTTTTAGGCAGACAGTCTGCAGTATATGGATAGAACTCAGATGATGACTCTATGTTTGTCATCATATGTTCATCGTATCCATCCAATCTATTTTCAAAAAAATCGCTCATTTTTTCGAGCATACTTATCACCACCAAATTGTAGACTTGTTTGCTATATTATATCATATTTTTTAAAAAAAATCAAACATCTTAGGATGTTTAGATATATAAATATACTTAATTTGTAAAGCAAATTGCACTCCTTGTGAATTGATATTATTTGTACCCAATCCACATCAACATTTCCTCACAGGTGTTGCGTTTCACTTTGCAATTGAGGATTTTTAAAATTTATTTATAGCTTTGATAGTCTTTTTTTTAATTTTTAGTTTATTTAATTTCATTTTTCTTAAACTTTATTTATAATTTTATCTCGATTAAATAATTTTTTTTGTTTCATCTTTTTTTCATTTTTTTAGTTCGAATTTTTTATAGTTTTTAATTTTTTTATACAATTTTAAGTTTTAAAAATAAAATCAAACATAAACTTTTTTTGACAAAATTCTTATATTTATAATATTTTTAAATGCTAGACAAATATTTAATTAATTGATATAATAATACGGAAACAATTATATTGTGATTTAAAAGGATTGTATTATGGGACTTCTTTCTTACTTATTTGCAAGCGACAACAAACGCAGTTTAATGAAGATTGAAAAAATTGTTAAACAAATTGAAGACAAGGCAAGCGTTTATGAAGCAATGACTGATAGCGAACTCCAATCTCAAACTCAAATTTTAAAAGATAGACTCGCTTCTGGCGAAACAATGGATGATATATTGGTGGATGCTTTTGCAGTGGTGCGTGAAGCCAGCACACGTGTGCTTGGGCAACGACATTTTCACGTGCAACTTATTGGTGGCGTGGTACTACATCAAGGTCGTATCGCAGAGATGAAGACAGGTGAAGGTAAAACACTTACCGCCACCACAGCAGTATATCTCAATGCTCTCACGGGCAAGAATGTACACGTAATCACTGTTAATGAATATTTGGCCACTTATCAGGCAGAGTTGATGGGTAGATTATATAAATTCTTAGGTTTAACTATTGGTGTTACTCTTACCAACCAAACTCCACAAGAAAAAAAACACGCCTATGAATGTGATATCACATATGGCACAAACAATGAGTTTGGTTTTGACTATCTACGTGATAATATGCAGGTCAATAAAATCAACAAGGTGCAACGCGGACATCATTTTTGTATAGTGGATGAAGTGGACTCTATTTTGATAGATGAAGCACGTACTCCGCTCATCATTTCAGGTGCAGGCGGTAAGACTAATGACTTATACCCTATCGCAGATAATTTTGTAAAACGCCTTAAAGCAGAAGATTATGATGTGGATATTAAACGTAAACAAGTGCGCCTTACTGAATCTGGTGTAGGCAAAGCAGAGAGTTATTTCAAACTTGAAAATTTGGCAGATATACAAAATCTTGAAATCAACCATCATATTAACAATGCACTTCGCGCCAATTTAATAATGAAGCGTGATATAAACTACATTGTAAAAGATGGCGAAATTTTAATTGTTGATGAATTTACTGGTCGCATTATGCCGGGTAGACGTTATTCAGAAGGTTTACATCAGGCAATCGAGGCAAAAGAACATGTAAAAATCAAAGATGAAAACAAAACTCTTGCGACCATCACTTTACAAAACTATTTCAAATTATACTCAAAACTTAGCGGTATGACAGGTACAGCAAAGACAGAAGAGAATGAATTTAATAAGATTTACAATCTTGATGTTGTAACAATTCCTACAAATAAACCAGTGCAAAGAGTGGATGAACAAGATATGATTTTCTATACTGAACAAGCCAAACTCAACGCTATTGTAGAAGAAATCAAAGATAAATACGAAACTGGACAACCAATACTTGTAGGTACTTCATCAGTTGAGAAGAGTGAAGTAATTAGTAAAGCAATCAAAAAACTTGGTATTCCACACAATCTATTGAACGCTAAAAATCACGAATTAGAGAGTCAAATAGTGGCTCAATCTGGTCGAATTGGTCAAGTTACTATCGCAACAAATATGGCTGGTCGTGGTACAGATATTTTGCTTGGAGGCAACCCAGAATTCTTAGCAAAACAAAAACTTCTAAACGAGAATGTAGAACAAGCAGTGATTGATAAAATCACTACTTATAACTCTACTCTAACAGAAGAAGAGCAAGTAATAAAAGATAAATACACCAAATATTATAACGAATTTAAGAAAACAACTGATGAAGAAAAACAGCGCGTAATAGAACTGGGTGGATTGCATATTTTAGGCACTGAGCGACACGAATCTAGGCGTATTGACAATCAGTTGCGTGGTCGTGCCGGTCGTCAAGGTGACCCTGGCTCATCGATTTTCTTTATATCACTAGAAGATGATTTACCACAACGCTTTGGCGAAGATAGGATGAAAAACTGGTTCTCTATTGCATTCAGAGGCAATGAAGATATGCCACTTCAATCTAGAATTTTGACACGTTTCTTTGAAAGTGCGCAAAAGAAAGTGGAAGCAATCAACTTTGGCGCGCGTAAGAGTGTACTTGAATTTGATGAAGTTTTAAACAAACAGCGACAAATCATATATGCCGAACGTGATAAGGTGTTAGAAGGCGTTGATGTCCACCCACAAATTCTCGAAATGATTAAAGAATATGTTTTCTCACTTTGCAATGAATATTTGGATGAAACAAAACCTAGTTACGAATGGGATTTAACTCCACTCAATAAAGCGCTTGAAGATAAACTTTTACCAAAAGGTACAAATTTAGTAACGGCTGATTTAGTTGACAATTTAGATATTGAAAGCACAAATCAAGTCGTGTATGAAAAAATTGCTGAAAAGTACGAAAACAAACGTGATGAATTACAAAAACTTGGTATCAACTTTGCAGACATTGAAAATAATGTCCTACTTAGAACGGTTGATAAATTCTGGACAGACCATATTGATGCTATGAGTGTGTTAAAAAATGAAATCGGTATTCTTGCAAGCGGTCAAAAAGATCCAATCGTAGCATACAAAAACGAAGGCTTTGAAATGTTTGATAAGATGATTAGTGACATTCGTGAATACACCGCATCTATTCTTATGAATTTAAAAGCACAAATCAATGTAGTTCCATTGCGTCCAAAAGGTCCGATTGTTGCAGGCAATACCAATCGTACAGAAGACAGTATGCGTGCAAAATCTTCTCATATAGGTCGCAACGACTTATGCCCTTGCGGAAGCGGTAAAAAATATAAAAACTGTTGTATGCTAAAAGAAGATAAATAAATCAAAATAGCCATTGACACAAAGATACATTAAAATAAAGAGATACTTGACTTTTTGATAGTTTAAGTATCTTTTTTTATATAATTATTCATTAAAAAATTTAAAAATCAAATTCATTTCATTGAAATATTTTCTAAATATTTTTTAAAATATCTAATATGGTAACAAAATAAATTATGATTAAAATTTTAAAATTTTGCAATTAATCAGGTTATGTCAAAATGAATGTGCTATCATTATAGATGCTAGAACAATTTAATATATATTTTTTAGTTAGCGCATTTTATAAAGCAAATTAAAATAAAATATATTTTATATACATTAAAATCATAAATTATTTTGTAAAACTTGACATATTTGTTATAATAACCATCAAGGAGAATATATGTATTATTTTTCAAGCGATTTACACTTTGGCAGTCAAGAGGACCTTTTGATAGACAACAGACCATTTAAAAACACTAAACAATTCAAAAAATTCGTAATCAAAACTTGGAACAAACAAACCAATAAAAATGATACCATATTTATTATCGGCGACATTATTGATTGTGACTCTCCCGACAACCATAGTTGGAAAGAAAATTTAAGTGTAGTTAAAAAATTTAAAGCAAAAGTTGTTTTGATAGTTGGCAATAACGAAGAAAGAGTTATAAAATATTTTTTTAATAATGATTTTGATAAATTCAAAAAATATTGTCTAGATTTAGGTTTCAAAGATGTTCACAAAAATCTCGTTTTAGAATTCGCTGGTCAAAAGTTTTACTTGGTGCACAAACCAAAAAATTATAATCCTAATTACATTAATTTATTTGGTCATATGCACAGAGCAGGTGGCATATGGAAACCATTTGGTTTTAATATAGGATGTGATATTAATCATTTTAGATTACACAGTGAAAATGATATATCGTTTTTGTTATACTTAAAACCAAAATATTGGGATAATGATGAAAATCTTAAAACTTTCTAAAAAAATTAAATTAACTTTCAATACATAAAAAAATCACTATTTATTAGTGATTTTTTGTATTTTTATTAAAAAACTGTAAAATCTATACGATAATATCCCTGTCCCATATTGCAAAGTGGGCAAACTTTTGGTGCGCATTTACTTTTGATTATTGTGCCACATTCATCACATTTGAACGAATGTTCATCATTACATTTATATAAACAATTACTCTCTAAACCTTCATATAATTTTTCAAGTGTACGCTGATGAGTCTTCTCCACTTTGGCAATCATATCAAACAATTCTGCCACATCATCATATCCTTCATCGCGTGCGGTTGATGCAAATTGTGGATAGATTGACTCACTGCTCATCTCTTCATTATTTGCTTCATTTTTTAATGCATCTTTTAAATTCCCGCTTTTAAAAGGATAGCCCGCTTTAATCTCAATATTTTGCGTATCATTCCCGCCGTATTCAGTAATTTTATTAAAGAATTGTTGCGCGTGTGCCATCTCATTATGCGCAATAGTTCTAATCAACATACTCATATATTGATAACCCTCTTGCTGTGCTTTTTTGGCCAGAAATTGATAACGCGCTCCCTCTTGACATTCAGCAGCAAAACTGCGTGCTAAATTTGTTTTTGTTTGTGATGATTGAAAATCCATATATTCCTCCCCTATTTTATTTTTGACATTAATTACAATTTAATTCAAATTTTTATTTTAATTTAATTAAAAAT
>CASFFJ010000016.1 GCA_949293915.1 uncultured Christensenella sp. | reverse complement strand
TGTTTCACTTGACTACCTTGTTGGAAGAGATTTTGCAAATGATGTGGGTTATCTTACACAAGAAGAAAGAGAATATTTTGAATATTTTAAAAAACTATCACCAATGAATAAAATAAGAATCATTGGAGAAATGCAAGGATTATTATATAACCAAAATTAAAAAACAAAGGAGATTTTACTAATGACAGCAAAAACTTGTCAAATATGTGGAAAACCATCTGGAATTTATCCACTATGTAAAGAACACTTACAAATGAAAGCAAATGGTGAAATAATAAAATGTGAAGATTGTGGACAATGGCATTTTAAAAACTCACCATGTAAATGTAATGAAACTGAAGAATACACAGAATTACCAAAAGAAGGATTTACCCAATGTATAGCTTGTGGCAAAAATACCGATGGATATGCATTTTGTCTTGATTGTTGGAAAATATATTCAAAAGAAGAAATGCTAAATATGCTTAACGATTACATTTCAAATAAAAATACAAATAATAATAATAATAAAACAGAAAAAGATTTTGAAGAAGAAGCAAATAATGTTGTAACAATAGACTCAAACAATAAATCAAAATGTATTACATGTGGAAAACAAACAGATGGTCTACTTTTTTGTTCAAACTGTTACAAAAAATACAAAGACAAAGAACTTTTATTCAAAATAACAAATTGTACAAATGTTGAACTATTAGATGAAAGCTACGAGGGTCGATATACTTGTAAAGATGGTCATATAGTAAAAAGTAAATCAGAAAGAGATATAGATAATTATTTATTTGAAAATGATATTCCACACGCGTATGAAAAAGAACTACCATATGGACCTAATAAAAAAGAAGTTCTTCATCCAGATTTCTTTTTACCTAATTATTTAGGAAAAGGAAAACATATTTATATTGAACATTGGGGATATAATGAAAATAATATAAAATACACTGAAACAAAAAAATTTAAAATTCCTATTTATGAAAAACTAGGCATAACATTAATATGCACATATGAAAAAACAGATATGGCAAATATAGATGCAACTCTAGAAAGAAAACTTAATAAAACTTTTATTATGGAAAACAAAATAAATGACAATAATTAAATAATTTGATATTGAAATTTTAAACACCATATTTTATAATTTTTCCATAATCTAGATTATAAAAAATCTGCAAGGAATTAAAAATATGGAATTTTCAAAAGAACAATTAACATTGCTCAAATCTTTTTATGTATTAATATTCTGCTAGTTTAGAAAATGAAAAAGATATTGAACAAGAACAAACATATATTGAACAAATAAAATCAACATATGAAAAAATTAAAATAATTAACACTAAAATACAGGCTCGAAATGTTTATTTTTCTAGTTTTTTAAAGGGAATATTAACACCAAATAGAGAAAACACTTCTATAAGTGAGAATTTACTTATAGGAGAACCAATGAAATATCAAGGAATAACGATACATAAGAATAAAAACTGCACAACATGGTATGCTAGATACAGAAAAAATGGCAAACAATTTTATGTTTCTGCAAAAACCCAACTTGAATGTTATAACAAACTTAAAAAAGATTTAAAACAAAAACAAAAGCAAGAACTTAAAAATCTACCATCATCAGAAGAACCAACACAAATAATAACATTTATTGAATGGTATAATCTTTGGCTAAAAACTTATAAAATTAACAAAGTGAAGAATACAACAATAATTGACTACCAAACAACAATAAAAAATATTAAATACATACACAATCTAAAATTAACTGAAATAAGAGAAATTGATATAAATAACGCACTAAATAAAATAAATAAAGCAAGGGCAAAACAAAAAGCCTACGAATTAATAAATTCACTTTTATCAAAAGCAATTAAAAATAATTTAATAAAAACTAACCCTTTAACAGATGACAAGCCAGTATATAAAAGAAAACACGGAACATCTCTATCAATTAATGACCAGTTAAAATTAGAAAACTCAACAAATAACAATTATATCATTTTCAAAGTTGCTATGTATCAAGGTTTAAGAAAAGGTGAAGTTCTAGCTTTAACATTAGATGACTTTGATTTTGACAATAATAAATTACAAATAAATAAAAGTTTGAATACTGAAAACAAAATTGACTCTACAAAAAATACTTATAGCAATAGAATCATACCTTTATTTGATAAAACAATAGAATGCATAAAAAACATAAAAATAAATAACAATGAAAAAAGAATATTTAATATAACTCAAAAACAATGTGATA
>CASFFJ010000015.1 GCA_949293915.1 uncultured Christensenella sp. | reverse complement strand
TAATTTTGGTTTGATGAGTGTAGGCAGTGGAGATGAAATATTTGTTGGCAGAGATTATCAAAAACAATTATCTTACAGCCAAGAGATTGCAAGCAAAATTGATACTGAGGTTAGGAAGATTATTAGCGAAGCACACGATAGAGCAAAGAAAATTTTGTTAGAGAAAAAAGATGTCCTTGAAAAAGTGCAAACAATTTTATTGGAAAAAGAAACTATCTATAACGAAGAATTTGCAATGTTATTTGATGGTGCATCAGTTGAAGAAGTGATGCAGGCGATTGATAAAAAAGAGCAAGAGAAAAAAGAATATCAAGAAAAAGCTAGAAAAGAAGCACTAGAAGAGCATAAAAATAGAGATATAAAATCTAGAATTGAGACAGCAGAAGCACTTGCGCGTGCAGGCGTAATAACCAAGCAAGACCTTGAGAACATTGTTAAAGAGGCAGAAAAAGAATCTGCTGAAATTAACAAAAAAATAGACTCAAACGATAATGCGGACACTGAGCTTGATTCAAACAAAGCAGATAAAAATGTCAAAACTGATAATGAAGATGACCAAAATGGAGATAATAAAAATAATGATTAAAATCACTTGATTTTATTCGTTAATTAGTGTATTCTTTATTAGAACTAGAAGATTTAAGGAGAAATATATGGCAAAAAAAATTACAGCAATTGTAAGTTTATCTATTATTGGACTGTTAATTATTGCAACGCTTGTTATGGCTAATGTGGATGTTAATCACGCAATAAAATTCAATAAACCTGATAAAATATTTGTTCAGTATTCATCAGGTACTACTCTTGGTTTGCATGATGATGAACATTATGACAAGATTATAGATTCTATTAATAATGCTAGCAAAGAGACTAGCCTTACTGCATTGTTTAATGGTACTATTAATGACAAACCTATTATTGTGACAAACAGCACAACAGCAACAACTATTCCTACTACATCTGGATTTTATGTAAATTTCAGTTATAGCGAACCACAAAAACTTATGGATGGCAACAAGGCATTTAAGGATGAAAATGGCAAAAATTATTATTACAGAAATTTAATTTTTACAATACTTAATACAGATGGTAATGATGAAGTTAAAGTATATGTTGTACCTTATTACAATACTGATGGTTCATTTAATACCAGCGACACAGTTTACACAAAATACTATAAAGTCAGCGCAGATTATAGTGCTTTATATAATTACCTTGTAGAAAAAGGCTACAATCGATAAAAACAAAAGACACTTAGTTAATTCTAAGTGTCTTTTTATTATTTTATATTGTTTATATTTTTAAATTATTTATTATTAATAAGCGTTAACAAGAATCTTGTTAATACAACAAATCTATGATTATATTTTATTAACTTTTTTTAAATAAATATATATAAAACAAAAGTAAAATCAAAACATTTAATTTTATAATGACAATGTAGAATAATTAGTATTAAAAAACAAAAATTAATAATATAAAAAACACTCAATTTTATTGAGTATTTTTAGTAATTATTTAACAAATAAAACCTTTATTTGTTTAAATTCTTTATATATGTAATAATATCACCAACAGTTTTCATCTTGGCAACATCTTCATCTGGAAGCGCTACACCAAATTCATCTTCAAATGTCATAACAAGTTCAACAACATCCAAACTATCTGCACCCAAATCTTCTATCAAGCGTGAATTTAAGGTTATTGATTCGTTTTTCTTACCCAATTTTTCTGCAATTAAATTAATGATTTTTTCGTCCATTATTGCCTCCTACATTATTATTTTATATTAAATTAAAAAAAATGTAAAGCAAAAAAAAACAAATATGACATATTTCGTTCTTTTATGTAAAAATTAAATATTTTTCGCTTAACAAATCTTAAAGTTGATATGCTAAAATTTTGATATGAATATTATAGAAAAAACCGATATCATTAATATTATTTTATCAAAAGCAAAGTTTCAAAAGGTTATGCTAATTTTTGATGATACTGTCAGTAATCTAGAGATTATTGACCTACATAATCAAATTAAAGAATATTGCATTTACAATCAATTTGATATTTCAAAACAGCATAATATTGATATAGTTAACGATGGTTATAAATTGTTAATATTTTTTTGCTCAGCAGATAGCTATCTAAAAATCAATCAAAACATTGATGAATTTATAAATATTTTTATTCCAACAGTTGATAACTTTTTACCTTTTTATTTAAATAATAAAAATGAATTGTCATCATCTCAAAACTATATTGTCTTTAATTCAAACATTATAGATATTCCCTGTATGACAAGCGTATATTTTAGCAAATTTTATAGTTGTATAAAAAATTTAGTAAATATGAAATCGAACCATATCGAATTCAGTTTTTCTAGCGAAAATAATATTGGTGCGTTCATTGAAGAATTAAATTGTCTATCCGACATTTATTTTAAAGATATTGAAATAATTAAATCGTGCGATATAGATTATGAGCAGTTGCCACTTGTTGATTATATATTAATCAGTGCATTTAGTCTGCTAATTAATTCTGTTAAAAATCACAATTTGTTTTTGGTGGATGTATGTAAGGCGTGTGCTGACAATTATGCTCTGGTAGATAAATTTTATGCTATGTACAACAATGATTTATTAATTAATATGATAAATCTCAATTATTATTATCTTTCAACCGCAGTTAATAAAACACGTGAAAAAATTTTAGAGATTTTATCCGTATCATATCAATACAATGAAAAAGATTTAAAATCATTGATTGAAAAAATAAAATTATATGCAAAACAAGATGATGGAATAATAGGATATTTATATTTATATGACATTTTTTCAGTTTAACAAAAAAATTTTCATATATTGATTAAAATTTTATATTTTTGTCAATATAATATCATATGAAAAAAATTTTAATCATTATCTCATTATTTACGATATTATTATCATCTACACCGAATGTTGATTTTACACTGCTTGATTATTTTGATGGCGAATATTTTGCTTATTCTAATGTACCACTCAGTAAAGATTATGTCAGTTTAGGCAGTTGTTATATGAATCTAGGTGAAGTTGATGGTAAAATTATTGGCGAAAGTATGATTATTCAAAATTGTGAACTGGCAAGCGTAATTGAAGAACTAGATGCCGAAATAATAATGGTAGAAGTTTTAACAGATGGAACAAATGTTTTGTATTGTCATACAGACTTAATAGCAAGGCATATCAAACTTGACAATAAGGATGTAAATCTTCAAATTGCACAAAATTATGAATATACTGTCATAGGTTGGCCATTAATTTTAGGAAGTTTTTAAAATTTTATGTTTAAAACTTAAAAATTTGTCCATTATTTTCTTAAGGAGGAGAAAGATGGACAAACAAAACTCAAAACAAAAGAAAAAAATTGTACTTAATTATATGTATGCAACATTAATAGGTTTGCTAGTAATAGCGTGTGCTGTAACTATTGCTCTTGTTAATAACAGAAATACAGATAATGAATTAAATGTTGGGGATGACAACTTGCCAGTTTCTGTTGCTACATTTGTTGTGCCTATGAAGAATGCTACAATATCAAAAGATTATTCAGCTAGCGAACTTCAATATAACGACACTTTAAAGCAATGGGAAATTCATAAAGCAATTGACTTTGTTGCAACAGACAGCTTAGATGTAATGGCTATTAGTGATGGAACTGTGATAAATGTGTACACAAATTATTTAGAAGGTACAGTTATTGAGATTAGTCATTCTAATGGACTAACTTCTGTATACAAATCACTTAGCGAAGATGTGAGTGTAAAAGTTGGCGACAGTGTCAGCGCTGGTCAACTAATTGGCGAGGCAAGTTCAACTATGGCGCAAGAGTTAAATAGTGGCGCACATTTACACTTAGAAATCTTAAAAGATGGCGTAAAAGTTAATCCAAATGACTATTTATCATTAGCAGATAAATAATTATTATGTAGACAAACTACATTTGAAACCACCAATCATTTAGGTGGTTTTTTTGATTTTTATATCTAGTTAATGAATTTAAATGAGACAAAAAATTGTAATGACTTTTAAAGATTAAATATTAAGTTTTACTAAATATTTATAAGTTTGAGCAATTTTAACAATGAAATTAAATAATTTTTAAAAAATCACTTCTTGATTGAAGTGATTTTTGAGCGTTAATATTGTTGTCTTTCATTAGCTTTCAGTCGCTACTGGTGAATATGTCTCTAACCAAGTTTCTGGTGCAGTTGTCCAAACTGCATTTGCAGCATTGTTGGCTTGTTGTATTGCTTCCACAACTACATTTACGCTATATGTTTTGTTGGCATCTTCATTGGTTAAAGTAGTAGGCACTGTGATTGCAGTTACAAAATCAATATTACTACTTGCACTTAATACGCCATTATAATAGTAATATTCATCATTGCCTTTTACCCAATCAGCAGTTGTAGTCGCTTCTACAGTAGTGGTTGCTCCATCAGTGTTTGTAATAGTCAATTTTGCTCTAACTAACGCATCAGTCATTTGAGCTGGGGATTGAACACCTATCGATTGACTATATACTGTACCGGGCAATGCAGTCTCATCAAATGTTAGAGTAGAAACGGATGCTCCGCCTTGTGTGATAGAGATTGTTACAGGGTCACCTAGCGTAATGTTACCGGCTACATTTGCTGAACCTGTAAAGTAGGCGAGAGTCACACCAATTGCTATTGCCGCGACTAACAGAATAGATAGCGTAATAATTGCTATTGTAGATGTTGATACACCTTTTTTTGCTTTTTTAACCTGTGTCATATTGTCTCCTTTTTTTTGGTTTGCTAATAGTATTTTGTGAATACAAACAAAAAATATTCAATAAATCCAAATTTAAAAATTAAAAAATTAATCATTTTTATAAAAGATTTTGGTTAAAAAACTACAAAATAATGAAATTTTACTAAATATATCTAAATAAATACAACAAATTAGTATTAGATTACACTTTTTTTAAGAAGTCTTATGAATATGAAAAATAAAAGCACAAAAACGAAAAGACAAAGATTTTGAGATATCAACTTGTAAAATATTGCTACAATTTTATAAATTTTATGTTATACTTAAATTAAGGATAAGATTATGAAAGTTGTTACCATTTGAGATTTAAAAAAGAAATGTTAGATATAGCTTATATGCTTGAGGCAAAAAAAAGATATTGTGTAATTCAATGTGTTTATGTTTTAAAGTTAATCAATCTTTATTAAAAACATTTAAACCTATAAAAACAATAAATGAGGCTATCAATAAATATTGAAATTAGTTAAACAACATTATCAAACATTTGAATGGTAAAACAATCAAGATTTAAATATCTTTATGACATTTTGCATATTGATAATGAATTATAAGGAGAAGAATATGTTCAATTTATTAAATGAAATAAAAATTTATAAACCATATGATAATAAAGAAAAGGAAAATGTGCAAAAAGTAAAATACTTTCTTGAAAATTATACTAATTGTTATGATAGGTCAAATTTAGAAGGGCATATAACAGCTGGAGCTTTTGTTGGTGATAAGCAAGGCAATATTTTACTAAATCATCATAAGAAATCTGGATTGTGGTTTCAGTTTGGCGGTCATAGTGATGGTGAAGAAGATAGCCTTAATGTTGCCAAAAGAGAAATTATGGAAGAAGCTGGGATTATAAATTTTGAACTAGGGATAAATTCTATTTTTGATGTCGCAGTTATGAGAATTCCTTATAGTGCCAAGAAAAATGAACCAGAACACTGGCATTATGATGTTAACTTTTTATTTATTGTAGAAAGTCATAATTATGAAATGTCAAATGAATCTATGGAAATTAAATGGGTTACTATTGATGAGGCCTTAAAATTAATTGATAAAAATGATTATGGTATGATTAGAATGGTAAAAAAATACAAAAAGTTTTTAAATAAATTGGTGGACGATCAGGGACTCGAACCCTGGACCCACTGATTAAGAGTCAGTTGCTCTACCAACTGAGCTAATCGTCCTTATGTATTG
>CASFFJ010000014.1 GCA_949293915.1 uncultured Christensenella sp. | reverse complement strand
TTTTCTTCTATTATCTTATTTGCAAAAGCATTATCATTAGTTTCAATGTTATAACTTATATTTTCATCGGTTAATTTTTTGTAAATTTCTGCATTTATTGTGAGCGTATATCCGCTGGCGTGCGAAAACGTGATTTGATAATATCCTAGCGTAGTATTTTCATCAAAAACAAGTTCTATTGCATTAAGTACACTTTGACTAGACAAATATACATATTCAATTTCGGTTGTTGCATCTTCTTGTGAATTTGCCTGTTTTAATTTTAAGCCACTAGTCAAAACTTCACCTGTACGCGTACTAACACTTACTGTAAATTTTGTACTTGTAATAGTTTTGCCTTGGTATCCTAAAATTCCCGAAGTCCCAATGTATAAAGCATATGATTGGTTATCTTGTAACCCTTTTTCTATATTTAGATAAATATTTTTTACAACGTATGGTACATTATTCTCATCATTGATAGAATTAAATGTTAAATCATCAGCCTCTGTTATATTCCCAGCATTAAGAATGATGTTGGATACGCCATCTTGACGATTAAATATTATCTTTCGTTCAACGTTTGATACACCTTGCAAATAGTCTATATCGCCAGTGTAAACGGAAGACACGTTAATAGATAATTCAGTATCGTTCGTGTTTGAAGTTATTTCAGAATATTTAATATAAATCACATCATCTTGTTCAAATATTTGTGATTCCATTAACTTAGTTGTTGAATTATAATAAAAAGTCATTGGTTCATTAAATATATAGAATTCAAGCACATAACGATTATTTCTAAGTACGGTAGATGAATCAATGTTGGCATTTGTAATTCGACTATCTCCATTATAACAAGGGTTTACACCAAAATATTCATCTCCATTAGGTAAATAAGCGTTAAGAATTTCTGGAGAAATATTGATGCGCATATTTTGCATATCCTTATACGTATATTCTGGCAAAACACTAAACTCAAAACGCGCACCAAGTGCATTGCCACTAGAAGCATAATAATCAAATAAATCTAAATTTTCATCCGCATCAACTATTTCGTTTTGCATTTTTAGTTGTATTGCATTTGGTTTTTGTTCTGGTTTGAGGCGTACTAGTTTTTCGATTGTTACTATTTGTCCAACTGCCGATTTAGGTGTCAAAATAAAATTAACAGTTTCAACTTCGCCTGTATATGCTAAAGCTTGAATTACAAATGTACTGCCCGTTTTACTAACAAATAATGACTCATCGCTACAAACATAATCAATCGTGTAATAATTTGCATAACTTGTCGAATAAAAATCAATATAACTATTTTCTTGCTCTTCGTAATGAATGTTGAATTGCGCAGTGTTGTAACTGAATTTAGCATCTTCGCCATATGTACCATCATCCCCCACAATCAACACAATTTCTTCATTATCATAATATCCGCCATAAATATCTTTTGTTGTAATTTTATCGTTAGAATAAATTAGTGTATTATCCTGTGTTAAGTTTTGCAAAAACACCACATTTACAATTTCTGTACCATATTCCACATCATCAATGGCATATTTTTCCATAGATGTAATAGGATAAATCTCCATTGTAGAAAATAATTCAACACTGCTGGTCGCTAATATGTGTGTGAATTTGTTTGCTTTTGGGTCTAAAATTTCAATGTATTCTTTTGTACTACTATCAAACACATAAAATTTCACTCCGCTCGGTATCACGCTATTATCTGACAACTTGTACATAATGGTATCAGTACTGCCGGCATCAAGCGTTAAAATGTCTCTATGGCGTATCTCGTAAGGTGTAATTTTTGTATCAGTATCAACTGCTTGCTCAGGAATAGTTATTATTAAATTAGAACCATTGGCTTGCACTTTAGATGTTTGCTTATCAATCACTAGATTAATTGAAAATTCTTTTTTACTCGCCAAATGCTTGACAATCAATTTACCTGTACCCGACAACTCTGGGCGAATATCAACATAACACATATCATTTTCATAACTATAATTCGCAACAGTGACTAATTCATAAGGCGAAGATTTTACAACGACTTCACCAATATCTTTTTCATCAATCCCATTAAACTGAACACCAATTCTAACATTATCCGTATCATTTAATAGAATGTTTAATTCATTGATTTGTTTACCTTCTTGAGAAAAGAATTTCATCTTAAGGTCTTTATATTTATTTCCGCACGCAGAAAAACTTACGCACGCTAGCATAACGAAAATTACTAAAATAAAACTATAAAATTTTTTCATTCTTTCCCCTACAATTAATTTAACCTAAATGCAATAAAATATTTTTAATTAATTATATTTAATATTATAAAAAACAAATAATTATTTTGTCAAATAAAATCGAATTAATCATAAATCAAAATAAAAAAAATATAATAAATTAGATAGGAATAACATTTATGAATAATTTAGAAAATAAAAATGAAATAAAAAAAGAATTAAACGAACAAACCGTAACACTGATAAATAGACAAAACTTGTCAATCAACGGAGTAATTAAGATTATCAGTCTAAAGCCTGATTTGATTCAATTAGATACAAATTTTGGCGGAATAATTATATCAGGCGAAAAACTAGAGTTGTTAAAATTAGATAATTCATCAACAAAAGCTGAAATAATAGGCGAAATTAATAGCATAAAATATATTGAACAAAAAAG
>CASFFJ010000013.1 GCA_949293915.1 uncultured Christensenella sp. | reverse complement strand
TTATTTATTACAATTTCATATTTAGACAAGTAGTAGCATAGAAATTTATATGAGTAAAATTTGGATAATAATGATAATTTCAAGTTTGATTATGTTGTGTATTTTTTGTCCATCCGAAGTGATTGGCACAATGATGGAAGCTAGCAAAATGGGGATAACTATGTGTATCGAATTTATAGGTATTTATGCGGTTTGGATGGGGATTATGCAAGTAATGGATGACTGTAAACTCAGTCACAAATTGTCCAAAATTTTAAGTAGACCAGTGCAATATATTTTTGGTAAAACTGATAAAGAGACAGAAAAGAATATTTGTATGAATATTGCTAGTAATATGATTGGCATTGGTAGTGCTGCGACACCATATGGCATTAAAGCGATGCAAGGAATGGATAAGGGGGATACACGTGCTACGCGTGGGATGATAATGTTAGTTGTTATAAATTCCACAGGAATACAACTTATTCCTACAACAGTTATAGGTATGCGTGCCATAGCAGGAAGTGTCAGCCCTAGTTGTATTTTATGGCCAACTATTGTATCAACTTTTGTTCCGACAATACTAGGTGTTTTGCTAGTTGCTGTGATATACAGAAGGCGGAAAAAAGATGGCTGATTTATTTATTCCTATATTGATTGCGTTCGTAATGCTTTATGCAATGATAAAAGGTGTAGATTCATACTCTGCTTTTGTTAAAGGAGCAAAAGGGGCATTGCCACTTATGGCAAGTTTGATGCCATATATAATTGCAATGTTTGTTGCAGTCGAACTATTTAGGCATAGTGGATTGAGTGGATATTTGTGTAAATTCTTAGCGCCTATTTTTGAATTGGTGGGTATTCCTAGTGAGATATGTGAATTGACACTGATTAGACCATTTAGTTCAAACGCGGCTTATGTGTTATTAAAAGATATTTTTACTACATATGGTGCAGATAGTTATATTGGTAAATGCGCAAGTGTAATAATGGGAAGTAGTGATACAATTTTTTATGTCAGTAGCATTTACTTTGCCTCAACTAATGTTAAGAAAACATTATTAACAATTCCAATAGCTCTAATATGCAATGTGGCATGTGCGATTCTAGCGTGTTTTTGTTGCAGATTTATCTAAAAAAGAGCATTATATGATTGAAATATAATTCAAATTATGTTATAATAAAGATTATGAAGATTATTAAATTAATTTTACTTTTTGCGTTAATAGTGATTGTTTTTAGCGTGGCGTATAGTTGTGGGTGGATAGGATAGTCAAATGAAGCATTATTTAGAAGTTTTATTAGAGGCAGTGATTGATACGGCAAAAATTTTGCCACTGCTTTTTGTTGTCTATTATTTAATTGAATTGATTGAATTTAAGTGCGCTGTAAAATGGAAAAAAAATAAATTGTTACAAGGGAATGCTAGCCCAATAGTTGGTGCGTGTATGGGCTGTGTGCCACAATGTGGATTTTCTGTGATATGTACTGACCTTTTTTCTAAAAACAAGTTATCAATAGGTGCATTGATTGCAGTGTATATTGCTACAAGCGATGAAGCAATACCAATTATGATTGCTAATCCTAGTAGCATTGGTTGGTTATTTGCATTGATAGGTATTAAATTGGTGTTTGGAATAGTGATTGGTTATGTTTCAATGGGGTTGTATAAACTGATTTTTAAAACACCAAGAGTTGTTGTTGCGGATAAGCACTCGCACGAATATAGTGATCAATCACACAGCGAGATTAATGAACATTTAGAGAACGATGATAGTAAAGAAATCGAACATGGTGGATGCTGTCATCATCATGTGGAGAGCAAGACTTTTGACTGGTTACACCCATTGTTGCATTGCTTAAAAATTAGTGCGTTTATATTGATTATTAACATTATATTTGGCTGTATTACGCACATTTGGATAGGCGAAGATGCACTCATCAACTTCTTGGATGCAAGTTTATATCTTCAACCATTACTAGCTGTTATTATTGGTTTAATACCTAATTGTGCTGCCAGTGTATGTATTACTGAACTATTCTTAATGGGCGGACTTAGTTTTGGTGCATTGGTGGCGGGGTTATGTGTCAATGCAGGATTAGGTTTAATAATCCTAGTTAAGCAAAACAAAAATGTTAAAGAAAATTTATTTATTTTTGCTATGTTGATTATCCCAAGTTTGATTGTGGGATACGCGCTCAATTTCATTTAATTTTTGACACATTATGCTTATAAAAGCATTTTGAGATTAGATAAAAGCATGGGGTAACACCCGCGCTTTTTTTCACAAAGAACATTTAAAAATAGATATTGACAAACATTTTGACATGTGATAAATTAATTTTAGAAAAAGGAGCGAAGGATGAAGATAGATTTGATAGCAACAACCAACAGCAAGCAATTTATGAGCAAAGAAGAATTTGATATTTTCAGCGGGCACACAGCGGGCGTGTGCTATATGCCTAGTAGTTTTGACGGGCTGCTTAATGAGGATATTGAAAAGACTAAGAAGCGGGTAAACCAAACTAAAAATAGCGGACATCACAGCGTATATGACCATGAATATGTTTCGTTGTACATAGAAGATATTCCAAAAATCTTGGCAATGATTATTAATAACGAAAAAATGTACACTACAAGTGAGAAATCAGCACGATACACAAAAATGGTGTTAAAAGAAGATGAGCAACGCTTGTACGATAAATGGCTTGAAAAATTTAATAAAGCCATTAAGGATAAATATGGTAATCAGCCAGCATTTTTCACTGAAACAAAAATAAACAAATTAGCACAAGAAAACGCTCGCTATTTAACATCAGTTTTTACGCCTACATCAATGGTATACACATGTTCGTATAGGCAATTGAATATATTGTATTCATTGTTGCAAAAATTTTTAAATAAGCGCAACAATAATACAGTTGTCGAGATGTTGAAGCCAGAAATAGAAAATTTGTGTTCAGCACTTGAAAAATTGCCTTATCTTGATGAAAAACTTCAAACAAATGAAAAGAATCGAGAATTGTCTCTATTCAACACAAAAGGACAGATTGAGCAATATTTTGGCGATGTTTATGCCACAAGTTACAAAGGCTCGTATGCACAACTTGCACAAGCGCAAAGGCATAGAACACTTAGTTACAATATAAATCTACTTAATACTAAAGAATTTTATGTTCCGCCTATTTTATTGACTTCGCCACAACTAGTGGAAGAATGGATTGCAGATTGTAACAAACTTGCCATCAATGTTCCACAAGGGCAATTGATACAAATAAATGAGATGGGGACAATGGACAACTTCATATTGAAGATGAAAGAAAGGAAATGCACTTTTGCGCAAAAAGAAATCAATGACCAAACTAATTTGATATTGAAAACTTATCTTCGTGCGCTACAAGAAAAGAATCACGCCCGTGCAGATGAATTAGAGCGTTATACGTATGGTTCAAGATGTACTTTCCCAGACTATACATGTACGGCACCATGTGGCTTTAAAGATGGAATAAATGAAACAAGAAAAATTTAATTAAAATGCACCAAAAGGTGCATTTTTTCATAGTTAAAAGTTGTGGATTGTTTATTAAAAAAAATGAGTGTTATTTTCAGTATTATTTGAGGATTGATTTAAACTAATAATAGTAAAGAGTTTATGAACAAGGATGATTTAGATTTTAAGTACAACGAAAATATATACTTATCAATTTTAAAATTGCCCATTTAAAATCTCAAGAAAAATTACTATAATCTTATAGTTTAAAATAATGTTGCATTAACAAAAAATTAAAATAAATTTGTTAAAACTTATAAATTATTTTTTTTATTTTATTATATTAATCAAAATAATTTTTAGAATATAGCGTAATAAATTTTTTGTTTTAATTGATAAAAAATAAAAAAAATTCGTTTTTTTAGTGATTTTTTTAATTTTTTTGCATTTTTTAATAAAAAATATAAAATTTTTACTTTTTTTGTAGTTTGTATTAATGAAATTTTTATTTAATTATTTTATTTTTATTTAAAATTTTAATTGTTTTTTGTTTTGAATAAAAATCTTTTTTACAACCAAACTAGCAGTGGAGGACTTATGTTAAATCAAGAACTTAAATTATTAAATCGCTTGTACCAAGATGCTCAAATTGGAATGTTAAGTATAGAAAAAGTGATGAAAAAACTGCCAGATGGAGAGCTAAAAAAATTACTGCAAAAACAATTTGATATGTATGATAAATTTGCCGAAAAATGCGATATTTTAGCTGTTAATTTAGATGTTGAATTAAAAGATAATAGTGTGTTCAAAAAGATGAAACAAACTACAATGATTTATTTTTCACTCTGGGCGGATAATACCCCAAGGCATATAGTAGAAATGATGATTACAGGTACGACTATGGGCATCATTGATACTATAAAAGCACAAAAAGACTGCACTACTTCAAATCAAGAATTATTAGTGCTTGTTACAGAATTTAAGAAAATCCAAGAAGATTTTTGCGAAAAATTGAAAAAACAATTATTTAAGGTTTAAATATTTAACAAAAGGGGAAAATATGGACAAACTGATTAATGAATACATCAATTATCTGTCAAAATTAAATGAAATTACTCGACCTAAAATGCCAAGAATTATAACAACTGCATATACTGATAATGAATACCTATTGGCTATTGATGAATTGATGAATGATTTTGATAAAATTGATGATTTGTCAGTGACTTTGCGGTTTTTAAAGGAGCGTGATGGAAGTTAGTCGTGGCGACATTTATTATGCAGATTTGAGTCCGGTTGTTGGCAGTGAACAAGGCGGGACTCGTCCTGTTTTAGTGGTGCAGAATGATGTTGGTAATAAATACAGCCCAACTGTCATAATTGCTGCAATCACTAGTCAACTCAGTAAGGCAAAACTTCCAACACACATAGAACTTGACAAAACCAAATATAACTTAACAAAAGATAGTGTCGTATTATTAGAGCAAATACGAACACTAGACAAGCGTAGGTTAAAAGAAAAAATAGGCACGCTTGATGAACCTACTATGCAAAAAGTCGATATTGCGATATTAATAAGTTTAGGTATAACAGCCTGATTTTTGTTTTTTTAATGTTTAAGTTTTTCTAATATTATAACAAAAAACAATTATAAATTTAATATCTTCACTTAATTTTATATATTTTTTTACAAAAATTAAGAAATTTTTACGAAAATATAAAATTCACTTTACTTTTTGTCTAAATTTTGTTATCATTTTTTTGTATATTCAAAAGAAGGAATTATGACAGAAGAACAATTAAATAAGTTAAACATTTATGAATTGCGAACACTTGCTAGGCGTACTGGCGTTGTTTCGCCTACTAGTAAACGAAAAGATGAATTGATTCGAGAGGTTATTGCTATCAATTCAGGTTCAAAAGAACGTCATATTTCTAAAACTAAACAAGGTAGACCACCTAAGAATTTTGTAGGATATGGACTTATTAATGTTTTTATGCCAGAAGAGCAAAATTCACTTTATCCTGACCGCTTGCCATCTGCATATATGAGTTTGGCACAGAATCAACCAAAATTTACAGTAGGTGATGTTAAATCATTCATTGGTTATGTTGAGTTCTTGACCAGTAATTCGATTATACTTAGGCCGTATGATTTAACTTCGCGTGAATGTGTTTATGTTCCTATTGAGATAGCAGAACGATATAATTTGCGTGCGGGAGATTTGTTAGAGGTAGAGATTGAGCCAGCTAGTATTGATTCGCCTGCTATATGCAAAGATGTGTTCACGATTAACGCTTGTCCAATATCAAAATATTCGCCTGATACAAGATTAGAATATTTTGACATTCGACATATCAAACCTACAAAAGTTATCGAGTTTAACAACCAAGAGTATTCTTTTTTAAAGATGAAACACGGCGAAATGATATTTGTATATTGTAACAATAATAATGAAACTACTATTACTGCAACAGAAATGCTTAATTCAGTTAAGGATGGAAGAAAATTATATATCAACCCATCAATTATTGAAAAGAATAGAGTTAGCCTTGATGGTTTAGAAAATACTGAAAAATTTGTTTCATCTATTATATCGGATGAGCAAAACACAAAGCGTGTACTCAATCTTGCCATCAATCGTATTAAACGCATTGTTGAGAAAGGTGATCGTGTGATTGTATTAATTGATGATGTCAAGACAATATCATTGGTTGATGACAATTTGTTCTTGACCAAGAATTTACTTTCGCTTACTAAAGAAGGGGGTAACTCAGGTAGCGCTACAATAATTGCGCTTGTGCCTAATAATGAAAAAATCAATTTATCATTAAATAAATTGTGTGATAAGAGTTATGACTTAGTTGATGGTAAGTTTATTGAACGAAAATAACACTTGTTCAATAACATTAAAGATTATTTAAAAGACTACTAATATTATATTATAATAATCAATAAGCAATATGTCTATTTTTAGATGAATAGACATATATTTTTTTATGAGTTTAATTAATGAAATAGAGAAATTTATGACAGACAATTTAAGTTCTGTCAATTATAGAATAATCAATTTAGGCGGTAAATCTTTGTATATCGAAGGCATTAAGAGCGTGATAAGTTTTGGATCAAACGAAATGCAGTTTCAATTAAAAAAAGGATTATTAAAAGTATTTGGTTCTGATATGAGCGTAAAATATTTAGATAAAACGACTTGCGTGATAATTGGTAGCATTAATTCAGTGGAGGTTGTATGAAGATTGAATTAAATGGCTATGATGTTGACAACTTATTACGCATTTTAAATCAAAAAAATATCAAACTTTATAATCTTAAACGAACAGGACAAACTTTTGTTTCATTTGAAATAAACGATAGAGATGAAAAAAAGGTAAAACGTTATATAAAAAATTACAAGAGTAATATAACAAAAAATCCATTAAAACGCTTACCTAAACTGATTGTTGCAAATATAGGCTTAATAATAGGTGTATTTTTAGGTAGTTTATTTTGTTTAATTGCATCTAACTATACTTGGCAAATTTTAGTATATGGCACAGAAGAACTAAACAAAACAGACATTATCAACTATCTTAGTGACAATGGTATAGGTGTAGGTAAAATCAACCACGAATCAAGCGAAGAAATTGAAAAAATTTTACTAAAAATTGACCGAATTGCGCAAGTGTCAGTCATTCGAAAAGGTACAGCCATAATTATTAATTTAAGCGAAAAGTTAGTATATGATGATGTTAGTTTTGAACCAATAACAGCACAGTACAAAGGCATAGTTACTGATATTAACATCATAACAGGTACAACTAATGTCAAAATTGGCGATTATGTGAATGTTGGCGATATTTTGGTGCTACCTTTCAATATTAATGCACAAGGCGAAAAGGTAAGCGTCAAGCCAATGGCAGAGATTAAAGGAATTGTTTACGTCTTGGGTGTAGCAGAATTATCGCGCGAAGAAACAGTTTTAAAGCGTACAGGTAAATCAATAACAACTTATGATTATTTTATATTTAAGAAACATTTATTTTCTGGTAGATGCAAAAATTCGTTTGCTTATTTTGAAAGTTCAGTGTATAATGAATATATATCAAGGGTTATACCAATCGTCCGACAGGTAACAGTATATTACGAGCTAAAAGAGCAACTTGTTGTTCACGATTTTGCTAAAGAACGCGACAAACTTAGTAAAACCAGCATTGATTTAGCATATGACAACTTAGTAACATATGATGAAATGTTGGATGAAGAGACCAGTATTAGCATCATTGGGGACAAAATGATTGCGTGCACGACCTTGACATTATTAGGATACTTGAATGGTTGAGATTTTTGGCAGTTTAAATCAAGAAATAGTCAATGCAATCAATGATGTGTACAAAGAGATTGCTAATCGTTTTCGCTTGCCAAAACACATCAAAATCAACTTAAATATAGTGGATGAGCCAACTATTCGTGAGTTGAATAAGTCAACTAGAAATATTGATAAAGTCACAGATGTATTGACCTATCCATATATTGATATTCGTGTTGGTCAGCAATTAAAGATGAGTGATTATAAGTACGATATAGATATATCAAATAACCTACTTACAATTGGCGATATTTACATTTGTTACGCACGTGCGTTAGCTCAATCGCGCGAATATAATCATACTTTAAAGCGTGAGATAGCGTTTTTGTTCTGTCATGGAATGTTGCACATATTAGGATATGACCATATGACAGAAACGGATGCACGCGTTATGGAAGATAAGCAAGATGAGATTTTATCCGTATGCAAGATTACAAGGATGAATTTTAAATCAGGTTTTGTGACAATCATTGGCGACACTAATGTAGGTAAAAGTACATTAATTAACAGAATTGTTGGACAACACGTGTCAATCATCAGTCCTAAAACACAGACTACGCGTGAGAAGATAATTGGCGTGTATAATGACAACGAGTCTCAAATTGTATTTCTTGATACACCAGGTTATCACAAGCGTACTACCAAGATTGATGATATAATGGAGCAAAATATTTACAATGCAATGCTAAATAGTGAGATTGTAATAATGATGATAACTGCTAAGAAGCCATTGTTAGAGCAATTTGAACGCTTAAACAAGCGCGTCAGCACTAAAGCAAAACGTATTTTGCTTATTAACAAAATTGATGAAGTGACATACGAGCGACTTTATCCAGAATTAGTAAAACTTGATGCTAGAGCTGTGGATGAGATATTACCAATTTCCGCACTGACAGGCAAAAATGTAGATGTTTTAATTAATATGATTAAGAAATATTTACCAAGTTATGACTATGAGATGCGTTATTATCCAGTTGATGAATATACAGATAAAAATTTGCGTCACATAGTCAGCGAAATTATACGTGAGAAAATGTTGTATCTGTTAAATGATGAAGTCCCGCACGGAGTGGCAGTGATGGTCACGAGTTTTAACGAGAGTGTCTGTCCAATTACGATTGATGCAGAAATATATTGCGAAAAAGAGAGCCATAAACCTATAATTTTAGGCAAAAATGGTACAATGATTAAAGAGATAGGGACAGCTTCGCGCGTGAGTATAGAGAAAATTATAGGAGAAAAAGTCAACTTAAATCTTTTTGTAAAAGTGAAACCAAATTGGCGCAATGATGATAAGCTGTTGTCCGCATTTGGTTACACTATTAGTGAATAATGCGTGTAATTTAACATAAAATAAATTAGGAGGGGATATGAAAGAATATAAATCACAATATAGACTATGTAGAGATCTATTTGAGTCAACAAGCCACCCTTATTATTTTATGCTTGCTAATTGTTATGAGAATTTGGTAAACAATATTGTTGCATTGGACAAAGAGAACATAGTTGAAGATGAATTAACGCTTTAATGGATTATATAGTTAAGGGTATTGTAGTTAAAACAGTTAATTATAAAGAGGCGGACAAGATTGCCTCAATATTTACATTGGAAGAAGGTGTGATAACAGCAAGGTTTAGTGGAGTAAGGCGTGCTAATGCTAAACTAAAAGCAATGTCACAACCTTTTTCTTTATGTGAGTTTAGTATTAACAAGACAAAAAATCATAGGACTATCACAAGTGCATTTGTCATTGATTTATTCAATAATTTAACTACTGATTATTCACGTATGATATGTGGATATGTGGTGCTTGATATGATTAAATCAATTTTAATGGAAGAAAAGGTAGAACGTGAAATTTTTTTATCAACCATTAATGCTTTTAAAAATATAGAAACATTTAATCCTTATATTGCAACCATTGACTATATACTAAAATTTTTAAATTTTTCAGGATTAGAAGTCCAATATATAGATGCACCTTACGTATATTTAAGTCGAGCAACAGGTGAATTTAGTAGTACACGAGATGAATTTAGTTATGAGATAGACAAAAACGTTTATTCTACGCTAAGATTAATTAATTTCAACAAGCAAGTTGAAGAAAATAATTCAATATTTATAAAAATATTAAAAGTGTTACATAACATAATTTATGCCAAATGTAATGTTGATATTAAATCATTTGATTTTTTATAATTTTTAAGCTTTCATAAAATTACATATTGACAATATCAATATCATCTGTTATTATTTAGGCAACAGAGGGTAGAGATATGTTAGAATATTATGATAAGCAAGAAAAGTTTAAAGATGGAGCTATTTTAGAACTCTTAAAAAGACGAAATAAGATAGTTATGCATCATTATTTTAAAAGTCATCAGTTTATTTTGGAGACATTGAGTCCAAGAGAAAAAGAGTTTTTTACACTATATTATGGTCTAAATGATGGTAAAATAAAGACTGAGGTTAAAATAGGCGAAATGTTTGGGCTTTCTTATCAATGGATAAGTCAAATATTGAATAGAGCTATTCAACAATTAGGGCAAACTGTCAGAAGAAAAATGATGATGTATTTAACAGACAGCGAAATTGGATATATTCTAACTAGTAAGCAAGATGCTGTCAAATCAAGAGAAAACCAATTCAATAAAGAAAACTTAAAAATATTGCTCAATAAAAAAATGGCTGAAATTCAAAAAAATAGACTTTTAGAGTTGTCAAAAGAAGATATTCAGGCACATAAATTAATGGAGAAGATAAAAGCATTAAACGTAGAAATTTTCTTAAAAAAATTTAACGTTTCAGATGAACAAATTAATAAAATATGTCAAATACTAGATGATGACACTTCTGTATATAAGCTATTAATGTTGTCTAATGAATGGTTGGCAAAAAATGGTTTTCAAGAAGTTGTTGATGCAGTTGAATCTATAGGTTTGCATTTTGCTAATAATGATGAATACGTTAAAGATTTTAATAAAAGATGTTATCAGTCATTGAAACAAGTTGGCTTAACGCAAATTAAAGACAAACTTTTTAGTACGAATATAAACATTTACGCCGACATTAAAGTATTAGCTTTTTCTATAAGAGCAAATAATAGTTTAAGACGCGCAGGTTTAAATACTATAAAAGATTTGATAATGTTGACAGAAAAAGATTTAAGAGATATTAGAACGTTTGGTAACGGATGCTATAAAGAAGTAATCTTTAAAATTCATTCGTTAGGTTTGAATATTCGTCCAGAAGAAATCAGCAAGGAAGAATGGTTGAAGAAACTTACAGAAGAATTTAAAAAAGAAGAAAGAGATAAATCTATTACACCTTCAATTAAATTGAATATTAATAATATACCAGAAGAATATAGAAAAGCGTATGCTATTGGTGTAGGTGTACTTGCACAACAAGAGATGAAGAATGGTTTAATTACAAAATTGATTAGAAAGAATAATAATATAGCAACAGTTGAAAAATCATCTATTCAAAGAACTAACTTAATAGAACAACCAAAAAATGAAATGACAGATGCGCAAATTTTAAATCTAATCAATGAGGATATTTTTATCATAAATTATTTAGAAGAATATTTTCTCGTACACTATAAAAACGAACTTATTAAAATGATTATTTCAAATAATAGTTTGGACAGTGAGCAAAAAATTGATTTGGTGCAAACAGTCAATAACGCAACAGTAAAAAATGCTTAAATCTACATTCAAATAATTTGTAAAATGTTAACTCTTGGTTTGTTTAATGAATTGCCAAGTTTATGGCCAGTGGTATACGCACCAGCAAAACAGTTAATGGATTACTATTAAATTCTATCTAAATGGCAAATAAGATTATTTGTCAAGATAATGGCTCAAAAATGTTCTTCCATTATGGAGTAGATGGAATAAGTTGCTCTACACTATCAGATAAATAAATCTACAAAAAAATGTCCATTGTGATTTATAATTAAGTTGGCTTAGGCCAGCTTAATTTTTTTTATATTTAATAGCAATTAATCTTTGTTGTTAGAAAAATTAATAATTTTAACATTTTTTAAAACTAGTTAATAGTTTTTTTATCTAATTAAAAATCGTGTACTAATAGAAAATGTGTATTGAATTTTATTTTAACAAATATGAATTCACATTCATATAATTTTAGTTATTCATTACTTTATTAATTTTAGTTAAATCATTTTTTAAGGCTAAACTTTATACTTTTATTAAATATTTTATGGACATATTGTATATTTTCCAATTAATTTACAAATTATCAAAAAATATTTAAAATTGATGATAATTTAGTTGATTTTTTTTAGTTTTTTTATTAATCTATAATAGTCAATGAAATTGTGTGATATTAATATATCACTCAACAGTAAACGAAATACATAAAAGGAGAATTTATGAACAAAAAATATGTGTATTTATTTAGCGAAGGCAACGCTAATATGCGCGAACTTCTTGGCGGTAAAGGTGCGAATCTAGCAGAGATGACCAGAATTGGTTTGCCAGTTCCACAAGGTTTTACAATTTCAACTGAGGCTTGTACTCAATATTATGAAGATGGTAAACAAATTAATGCAGACATTCAAGCAGAGATTATGGAATATGTTGCTAAAATAGAAGCTATCACTGGCAAGAAATTTGGCGATAAAGAGAATCCATTATTGGTATCAGTGCGTAGTGGTGCGCGTGCCAGTATGCCAGGTATGATGGATACAATTTTAAACCTTGGTTTGAATGATGAAGTGGTTGAAACTCTTGCTAAAAAGAGTGGCAATCCGCGTTGGGCATACGACTGTTACAGAAGATTTATCCAAATGTTCAGCGATGTCGTAATGGAAGTGGGTAAGAAATATTTTGAAAAATTGATTGATAAGAAGAAAGAAGAAAAAGGTGTCACTCAAGATATCGACTTGACAGCAGAAGACCTTAAAGATTTGGCAAATTCATTCAAAGCTGAGTATAAGGCTCAACTTGGTCGTGATTTCCCTACTGACCCAAAAGAACAATTGTTTGAAGCAATTAAGGCAGTGTTCCGTTCTTGGGACAACCCACGCGCTAACATTTATCGTATGGACCACGACATCCCATATTCTTGGGGTACAGCAGTCAATGTTCAAATGATGGCGTTTGGTAATATGGGTGAAACAAGTGGTACTGGTGTTGCGTTTACTCGTAACCCAGCAACAGGCGAGAAAGGCTTGATGGGCGAATTTTTGATGAACGCGCAAGGCGAAGATGTTGTTGCTGGTGTGCGTACTCCAATGCCTATTAGCAAAATGGCAGAGATTATGCCAGAAGTTTACAATCAATTCCTTGATATTTGCAAGACACTTGAAAATCATTATCGCGATATGCAAGATATGGAATTTACTATTGAAGATAAGAAACTATATATGTTGCAGACGCGTAACGGCAAGCGTACAGCCGCTGCTGCTATTAAAATTGCGTGTGATCTAATTGATGAAGGTATGATTAGCGAAGAAGAGGCTGTTATGCAGATTGATGCTAAAACACTTGATATGTTGCTTCATCCAACATTCGATGCCAACGCGCTTAAAGATGCAGACAAGAACAATGTTGTAGGCAAAGGTATTGCTGCATCTCCTGGTGCTGCCGCTGGCGAAATCGTGTTCACAGCAGAAGATGCTGTCAAATTGGGTAAACTTGGCAAGAAAGTTATCTTGGTTAGACTTGAAACCAGCCCAGAAGATATCGAGGGTATGAAATATGCGCAAGGTATTTTGACTGTTCGTGGTGGTCAAACTTCACACGCTGCGGTTGTTGCGCGTGGTATGGGTACTTGTTGCGTATCAGGTTGTGGCGACATTAAAATGGATGAAGAGAATAAGTGCTTCACTCTTCAAGGTAAAGTTTATCGTGAGGGCGATGGTATCTCTCTTGACGGTTCTACTGGTAAAATCTATGATTGCGTTATCAAGACTGTTCCAGCTGACCCTAGTAGCGGATATTTCGGTAAAATTATGAAACTTGCTGACAAATACCGCGCATTAAAGGTTAGAACCAACGCAGATACTCCAACAGACGCTAAGCGTGCTATTGAACTCGGCGCACAAGGTATCGGCTTATGCAGAACTGAACATATGTTCTTTGACCCAGATAGAATTGGTGCGTTCAGAGAGATGATTTGCGCAGACAGTGTGGAAGAGCGCGTTGCGGCTTTAAACAAAATCGAACCTATGCAACAAAAAGACTTTGAAGGCTTAATGGAAGCAATGCAAGGTATGCCTGTTACAATTCGTTTCTTGGATCCACCTCTTCATGAGTTTGTGCCTACTAGCGAAGAAGATATTGCTGCTTTGGCTAAAACTCAAGGCAAGACTGTGGCTCAAATTAAACAAATTATCGCTGATCTTCACGAGTTTAACCCAATGATGGGCCATCGTGGTTGTAGGCTTACTGTTACATATCCAGAAATTGCTGTTATGCAAACAAGTGCTGTAATTAAGGCTGCTATTAATGTTCAAAAGAAACATCCAGATTGGAACGTTAAGCCAGAAATTATGATTCCGCTTGTTGGCGAAATTAAAGAACTTGCTTTTGTTAAGAAAATTGTGGTTGAGACTGCTGATAAATTAATCAAAGATAGCGGTTCAAAACTGACTTACGAAGTAGGCACGATGATAGAAATTCCACGCGCAGCGCTTACTGCTGACGAGATAGCAAGCGAGGCAGAATTCTTCTGCTTTGGTACAAACGACTTGACTCAAATGACATTTGGATTCAGCCGTGATGATGCAGGTAAATTCTTGCCATCATATTATTCTAACAAGATTTACGAGAGTGACCCATTCGCGCGCCTTGACACTAATGGTGTTGGCAAACTTATGGAAATATCAATGAAGTTAGGTAAAGCTGTTCGTCCTAGTCTTCATGCAGGCATTTGTGGCGAACATGGTGGCGACCCATCAAGTATTGAGTTCTGCCACAAGATTGGCTTAGACTATGTGTCTTGCTCACCATACCGCGTGCCAATCGCCCGCTTAGCCGCTGCCCAAGCAAATATTAAAAATAAAAGAAAATAATCAAACAAGAATGTTGTTTGATTGATAAAATTAAAGCAAGGCTAAGCGGTTAAGGGGTTCCATGCTGCAACGAAAGTTGCAGTAGGGGAAAGGAGCAACCGAGCAAAGACCGCTAGATTGCGAAAGCAATCAGCGAAAGGCGAGAGTTGTAACGCGCCGCTGCCCAAGCAAATATTAAAAATAAAAGAAAATAATCAAACAAGAATGTTGTTTG
>CASFFJ010000012.1 GCA_949293915.1 uncultured Christensenella sp. | reverse complement strand
TGAATTATGTTAAATGTATTTGATACTGAAGCATTGGTAAATGTTTACAGAATGTTAGATAAAAAATGTAAAGCGATTGATAAATTTATTAATAATCACGCATTTTATGTTGGACCATGTACAGCCGAATATGGCGCAATTGATGTTTGTAATAATATTATAAACCTAATGACTAGAAAAAATCAACTAATTAACTTAAAATTAATTTTAGATGCTACTATTGACACACTTGACAATAATGATAAGAAAATTATTTATATTAAGACACGTTTAAATCCTTCTATTAATGTATTATGTGAAATTTTAGACATCAAAGAGCGTACTGCATTCAGAAGAATTGAGCGTGCATTTGAAAACCTTACTATTCAACTTAATAAATCTAAATATCTTGATAAATTGAGTAAACTGATGAATGATGAGATATGGATTTCTACAATTCGTGATGAATTAAAAGATAGGCGACTTTCATATAGTAAATCAAAGATGTATTCAGTTAGTATTCTTTAATTTCTTTATTATTGCGTTTTTCTTTATTTAAAATCACACTACTTTTTAATATCATAAAAACAAATATCAGAGCAGGAACGCAAAGTATCGCTATGATGATTTTTGTAGAATTGTTCTCCATCTTTAAACTTTTGCTAGGTTTTGTTTCAGTAAATGAGGGGTTGGTTGTATAGCTGACATTTTCAGTGTTTTCACTAAATTTAGTCATTTGGTCGCAAAAGTCACTGTACACATATCCGTAATAATCTTTTTCGGCAGTGTATTTGCAATAATACCAAATGTTTGTTCTATCATCAATTAAAGATTGACCTTCAATTTTGCCATAATATGTTAAATTTCTACTATACAACGGGATATAAGTTATCAAACTTGCGCTACCAGCCTGTTCGGTTGGCTCAGTTCTTAAACTTCTGCTTTGCTCTGAGTAAATTCTAAAACTAATATTATCTAAATAAGGAGTAATAGGTGTACCAACAATTGTTTGTACATTTTCTTTTTTTACATAGCCAGTGGTGGATAAGTATTTTACCTTAAAAAATTCATTTTCACTGTCAATTAGTTGCACGAAATATGTTCGCGGTAGTATAAAAAAAGTATTTGAATAGTCATCTATATTCAGTGGAGATTTATATAAAAATACATTGTCATACATTACTCGCGCGTAATAAGTTTTATCATATTCAGCCGACACTACTAATTCTGGTGTAACAAACACAAATTGAAAAAACAAAATTAATACTAATAAAATAATCATAGAATCATTTTAACACAAAAAAAATTAAAAATTTTGGCAGTTATAAGACAAATTACACGAGTTTTAGTGTAAATTAACGACTGAAATGAACTACGTTGAGGAGATTAAAAAAATTGAGCAAATTCAAGCAGAGCGAAAACAAAAAAATAAACTCTTATCGTACAACACTGGTGACAAAATTCATTATAAGCAGTTAGCCTTTCATAAATGCACGAAAAAAAACAGATGGGTTTTTGGTGGCAATCGAACAGGTAAAACTGAATGTGGTGCAGTTGAAGTGGTGTATATGGCGCGTGGAATTCATCCGTATAGGACAATCAAATCTGCGACGATTGGTTGGGTTGTGAGTTTGTCCACACAAGTTCAGCGTGATGTTGCGCAAGCCAAGATATTGAATTATCTCAATCCAGATTGGATAGAAGATGTAGTGATGACACAAGGGCGAAAAGACAATTACAAAAATGGCGTGATTGATTATATTTTAGTCAAAAATGTGTTTGGGACACTAAGTAAAATAGGATTCAAAAGTTGTGACCAAGGTAGAGAAAAATTCCAAGGTACCAGCCTTGATTTTGTTTGGTTTGATGAAGAACCACCTTATGACATTTACCAAGAATGTCGTATGCGTGTACTAGATAAAAATGGAGATATTTTCGCTACAATGACACCGCTAAAAGGTATGACATTTGTATATGATGAAATATATATGAACAAATTCAATAATCCAGAAATATGGTACGAATTTATCAGTTGGGATGACAATCCTTTTATTAGCGAGCAAGCTAAACTTACAATGAAAGCGAGTATGTCACAAGATGAATTAAAATCACGTGAGCGTGGCGAATTCTTAGATGTTGGGGGCAGAGTATATCCTGAATTTGATGAGAACATAAATGTAATTGAACCATTTGATATACCATACGAGTGGCAGGATAAATTATCAATCGATCCAGGACTTAAAAATCCGTTATCATGCCATTGGTACGCTGTTGATTATGATGGCAATATATACGTGGTGGCAGAGCATTACGAAAGTGAGAAAGATATAGGATATCATAGTGATATGATACATAAAATCAGTCGTGAGTTGCATTGGCATACTAATTCAAACGGAATGATTGAGGCGTTGATAGATAGTGCGGCTAATCAAACGACACTTGCTAGCGTAAGAAGTGTAGCAGACCTATTTTATGATCACAAAATTTTGGTTAATACAAATGTGAATAAAGATGTTTTCAGTGGTATTCAGCGTGTTAAGTCATATTTAAAAAATAGTCTAGGCGAGACTAAATTATATATCTTTAACACTTGCAAAAACTTAATTCGTGAGATTAAAGCATATCGTTGGGGTAATGGAGATAGTCCAGTCAAGGTGGATGATCACAGTATGGATGAACTTAGATACTACATTATGTCGCATCCAGAAAACAAGCGCCCAAAACCAGAACTAAATATCATCCAGAAAGAAAAAGAACGACTGATTAAAAGTCTTAGATTGAGGAGGTAAAGTTGTATAAAAGAAGAGTTATTAGATGAGCAAACTTTGCTGGCAGTTAAATCTTGCATACTAGGTATGACCACAAAAGAAGTTGTGTCAGAATATGTTGCGGATGAGCAAGGCAACTTGCATATATCTAAACAAAAAGTCAGCGAAAAAACCATCCCGCCTAACACTGATATTATAAAACTGATTTATCAGCATTATTCAGATAATCAACCTAGTTATGACAAAATGACAGATGAAGAGTTAGAGCAAGAAAAAATGCGGTTATTAAAATTATTAAAGGAGAGTGAAATTGATAGTAGAAAGAGTAAAAGTAAGAGTTAAATGTGATGCTAGCGGTTGTAATGAACGCTCAGATTATGTGATTGTAAATAAGCGTTTTGTGTTTGATGGTAATGTGTATTTGTGTGCAAATTGTATGAATGAGTTATATGGCGAAATTGGTAAATATATCATACCCAAAAATGTAAAACCATTATATGAAAGGAGAGCAAAAGGTGAAACAAAATAATAAAAATCTAGTAGAAGAAATCTATAACGATTATAATGCAAGGCGTGAGGCGAGACTTAGTTTAGAAAAACAATGGCAATTAAACATTAATTTCGTTATGGGTAATCAGTATAGTTACATTGCATCAAATGGCGAATTGCGTGAAGATGACAAACAATATTTTTGGCAAGAAAAAGAAGTTTTTAATCATATTGCACCAATAGTAGAAACACGAATATCTAAAATATCTAGTACCACGCCAGCAGTAACAGTTGTTCCTGCCAGCACAGAAGAGAGTGACATTGAGAGTGCAAAATTGAGTAAATACATTCTTAATTCAGCCAGCAATCGATTGAATTTAATTGATATTGAAAAAACAGCAATCACTTGGAGTGAGATATGTGGGACAGCGTTTTACAAAGTGATTTGGAACACAGACTCGGGCAAGATGGTTGCAACAGATGATTTAGGGCGTGCGATTCACGAAGGCGATGTTCAAGTAGAGGTTGTGTCACCTTTTGAAATATTTCCTGATAACATTGCGTGTGAGCGAATTGATGATTTAAAAAGTTTAATTTACGCCCGTGCAGTTGAAATAAGCGAAATTAAATCACAATGGGGTGTAGAAGTTGATGCCGAACCAGTGTATGCCTTTACACTTGATAGCAATATTGGTAATTTGGGTGGCTTGGGTTATGATGCGCACATCAATAAAGTGGCAAATGTTGAGTTAAGCAATCATTGTGTTGTGATTGAGCGTTACACTCGACCTAGTAAATCAATGCCAAATGGAAGATTAACGATTGTTGCGGGTGGTAAATTATTGTTTGATGGCGAGTTGCCATATATAAATGATGAATTAAATTCTCGAACATTCCCATTTGTAAAGCAGATATCTAATTATATGCCAGGCAGTTTCTTTGGTGCAAGTGTAGTGGACAGATTAATACCATTACAACGTGCATACAATGCAGTACGCAATAGAAAACACGAGTATTTTAATCGAACAGTTATGAACGTATTAGCAGTAGAAGATGGAAGCGTTGATACAGAATCACTCGAATTAGAAGGTCTTTCTCCAGGTAAAGTTTTAGTGTATCGTCAGGGCAGTAAAATACCAGAGATAATCAAAAATCCTGACATTAATTTGAATTTTGATGCGGAAGAAGAACGTTTGTTGGGAGAGTTTAAGACTGTGTCAGGCGTGAGTGACCTTATGACAGATAGTTACGCTAATTATACATCTATGTCAGGTGTAGCGCTTGAACTTTTAGCTGAACAAGACAACACCAGATTGCAGACTGCAATATCAAGTACAAAATTGGCAGTAAAGACAGTAGCAAAATTTATATTGCGACTGTACAAACAATACGCCGTAGTACCAAGATTATTAAAAATTGCGGGTGAGACAGGGGATGTCCAACTATATTATTGGGACCAAAATGAAATTTGTTCAGATGATGTCACATTTGATACAAGCAGTGAAGCGAACGAATCGTTGGTTCAGCGTAGGACAATGCTGTTAGACCTTATTAAACAAGGACTTATGTTTGATGAAGATGGCAAATTTAGTCCTAATATGCGTAAAAAGTGTCTTGACCTTTTAGGCTTTGGAATGTGGGAAAACACATTAGATTTAAACGCATTGCATATCAATCGTGCAAAAGAAGAAAATTTAAATTTTAACAAACTTGAAATTCTACCTATCGATGACCACAAAATTCATATTGATGAACATACAGCGTATATTTTAGGTAGCGAAATAAAGAATAAGATAAACAGCAAAATAATTATAGATAAATTGTTAAATCATATTGAAGAACACAAAAAGTTATTAGAAAAATCGCAGTTAAATATTGAGAATGATAAAGAGTTAAACCAAACAAAATCTAATTAAAAAAGGAGAAAATAAATGGAAGAATTGGAACAACCCGAACTTGAAAAAGTAGAAGGCTCCACAGAGAATTTTGGCAAATTTAAGGATGTGGATAGTTTGTTGAAAGCATACAACAATCTTGAAGCAGAGTTTACTAAAAAAAGCCAAAAATTAAAAATGCTTGAGAGCGAAACCAACAAAATTAACGAAGAAAAATCGCGTCAAGCAGACATTGAGAGGCAAGTGGAAGATTTTGTAACAAAATTTGATATAGCCAGACCTTTTAGTAGCGCGCTAAAAGAAAGTTTGCTCACTAATAGCGAGGCGAATTTGCAAGATGAAGCCATACGCTTAATTTCAAATAATTACAAAAGGGCAGAAGACTATGCTAGCGATAGCGAATTTTTGAACAATTATATTTATTCTAATCAAGAAATAAAAGATAAAATCGTTCGCGATTATTTATCAAAAATTACTCAAAATTCGCCTATTAAAGTTGAGTCCAGTGCCAGCACAATCCCTCTCACACCTGCCAAAATGCCAACAACTATTCAAGAAGCGGGCAGATTGGCAAAAAATATTATTAAACAAAAATAAAGGAGAATTATTGTGATAGATTTAACTAGTGCGCAAAATGCGTTAAAAGATGCGTATTTAGTCGCTGCGTGCAATCAACTAAATACAAAAACAAATCCATTGTTTGCAAAAATCAAACAATCATCTAGTGATGTATATGGCAAGCAAATAATTAAAATGGCGCCAGTCGGTATCAATGGTGGTATTGGTGCTGGTAGTGAAACAGGCGAATTACCATCAGCGAACGAAAACAATTATGTTCAGTTCAAAACAACTTTAAAAAATCTTTATGGTACTATCGAAATTAGTGACAAAGCAATTCGTGCCAGCGCAAACAGTGCGGGTGCGTTTGTCGATCTATTAAATGCAGAAATGGAAGGCTTGCTTACTGCATCAAAATTCAATCTTGGTCGTATGCTTTATGGCGATGGCTCAGGCAAAGTGGCTAGCGTGACAGAGTATTCAAGTTCAACTGGTGTTTTGACAGTTGATAGTGTTAAAAATTTAATAGAAGGAATGGTCGTTGATGCGTATACAAGTGCAGGCGAGGTTACGGATAATGTAGGTTTACGCATCGCTTATGTTGATAGAGTGAATAATCAACTGACATTTACTTCAACACCAAGTTCGTTTACGAGCGGAGATGTTTTATATGTTCAAGGCAGTAAAGATAATGAAATTACAGGTCTTGGTGCAATCTTTGGTTCGACTAGTACACTTTATGGATTAAATAGGACATCAAACAAATGGTTGACTCCATACACAAGTTCTAGTTCACAAGAAATCAGTGATGCAATTCTTCAAGAAGCGGTAGATTTCTTGGAAGAAAACACAGGCTCTAATATTGACTTTATTACTTGTGGTGCTGGTGTTAAACGTGCATATCAACAATATCTTGCTTGCTACAGACGAAATATTGATGTGACTATTCTTGAAGGTGGATACAAAGCAATCAGCTTTAATGGTATTCCAGTTGTGTCTGATAGATTTATTCCAGATGACACTTTGTATATGCTTGATAGCACAAAATTCACTCTTCATCAACTTTGCGATTGGGAATGGATTGAAGGCGAAGGTGGTAAAATATTGCGCCAAAAGGCAGGATATCCAGCATACACAGCAACACTTGTAAAATATGCTGATTTAATCTGTGACCAACCAAATGGTCAAGCAAAATTTTCTAATATTAAGTCCACTGTTACAAATCCATTTAGTGCATAATCAAAATAATTGGAGGATAAATGAAACAAAAAATCGAACACGATGTGTATAACATCTCAAACAGAATTAAAGATATTGATAGTGGATATTTCATAGTGTACGACACAGAATGTGCTCGGTTTGAAGTTCACAATTATTTTGAAAAAGGTACAACATATTGTTGTTCTATTCCGTATAATACACTAGATGAACGAACATTAAATTATGTTGTACACACGAGAAGTGCAAATATTGAAAATATATTAGATGAAATTGATAGAGATAACAAACGAGTTGAGAACGCAGAAAAATCTTGCGTTCTTTCTCAATTTAATGACTCTATTGAACAAAAATTAAAGGAGTTGACATGAATCTTAAAGAAGTTTTAATAATGAGTGCGAGTATGCTAGATTTAGCCAGTGTTAATGATGCTTTAGAAACTATTGATGCAGACAACGAACAAACAATTTTAATTGAAAACGAACAAGTAAAAAAATTATTTAACTTAGCCATAGTGTCATTTAAAGAAATTTGTTTTAGATATTTACCAATTATAGCAGAGCATACTTTAGAGAGTAGCAATAAGACAATATTGACAAGTTCATTAGAAGATTTTGTTAAAATTGTACGCGTGAAAAAAGATGATAAAATTACATCATATAAATATAAAAATGGTGTGATTAGTTTGGATGAGGATGGTTTTTATACTGTCGAATATATCAAGAATCCTATCATCAATAGTATGCTTGAAGACTTGAGTATTTTAAATGATTTTGGGCCAGATATTTTAATGTTTGGTATATGCGCTTATTATACAATTGGTATGGGTTTGTATGATGAATTTGAATACTATCACAACGAATACATAAGTCGTTGCGAATCTGCAAAAAAACTTGCTAATTGTGATCTGCCTGCTAGGAGTTGGTTATGAACAAAAATAGGAAAACTAAAAAAATAATTATAAATAGATTTAATAATTTTGATAACAAAGTTAACGAAACTGAAGTTAAATCTTTTTATAATTTATATCCAAAAAAACGCCTAGAAAATTCATCAGGTGTGGATAAAGCAGTTTTTCCTATCACGAGTGATGGTAGTGGCGAGTTGTTTGAACTAGATTTTTCCACATTGTCTGGTTGTAATGTAAAAGGAGTATCATATTTCAAGCAATTCTTTCCATTATCAGGCAATACATGGCATAGGCTGTTAGTATATGGTGAAGACCAAAAATTATATATTCATCAATTGTTAGATGGAGACAATTGTTTGTATTGGTTGTATTCGCTGACATTTGGTAGCACACCGCTTGCGTTAAGTTTTAAAAAGGATGATTTAGATACAATCGTGCTTGCCAGCAATGACAAAATGGTAGTGTGGGAGACCGATTATATACCATATACCATTGAAGATGTGCCGATTATAACAAGTATGTGTTATGGAGATGATAAAGTACTTTATTGCACTATTGTAGAGCCAGCGTACAAAATATGGTATGCATACGATATATCATATGAGAGTATTGGTAACATCTCTGCTACATCCAATTATTTATCGTTAGAAGATGAATTAGGTTACGCAAGGAAGATTTTAAACTTTGATGAAAATATATACGTATTTCGTGATTATGGTATTACTAAAATAAATCATATTGGCAATAAATTCACGACTTATCCAGTTTATTCTGCCAGCACAAAAATTTATGCTAATACAATTAGTGTCTGTGGTAACACTATTTTATTTATGACACGTGAAGGTTTGTACGCATTTAATGGTATAAAGGTTAGCAAATGTGATATAGAATTGTCAAAAATGCTTACAAATCTTGGCGGTAATGAAGTGGCTAGTTCGCTTGGCGATAAATATTATTTAGCGTTGCGCCTTGACTTTAATGATGACAATCAAATCCTTTGTGAAACGGGCGATTATAAAAACAACGCCATTTTAATAGTTGATATTAGTGATTTTTCATATCAGATAATACGTGGTGTGGATGTTGGTTGTATGTATGCATTAAAGATAGATGCTTTTGAAAAAATGTTGTTGACTTTTAATTCGGGCGAAACTACACGCATAGGAGAAATAGTGGATTATTCAAACTGCTTTGATAATCATTTACCTAAATATTGGGGTAGCGGATTATTGACTGATGGTTTGAATAAAAAAATATTTACAAAAATTTCACTAATAGCAGAAAAAGATGTTAAAATTAACTTTATTTATGACAACAATTCACTGAGTTTTACAACATATCAAGATGGCTATAATGAATTTTGTTTTAAAGTTATCGGGAATAGTGCCAATATAGAGATTTCTTCTGAATCTGAAAGTTCGATTGTTGATGAGGTTAATATTGATTATTATGAATATTGATATCTCTATTTTATCCAAGTTTAATACTTATTTTCAATATTTGTCTAATGCTAAAAAATATTTAATTTACTTGCGTATGCAAGAGATAGAAAGGAGCAAATATGAATTGGAAAAAAAGGTTAACAAATTATAATTTTTGGGTTTCAATTGTCAGTGCAATATTGCTCATTTTGCAGGCTTTTGATATTAACTTTGATATTGCGTATATCAATGAAATCGCCACTGCTATACTAGGTCTTTTAGTGGTTATTGGTATAGTTAGCGACCCTACAAAATCTAATACTAATGTGACAAACAATGTCGCAAATAATACAACAAATTCAAAAGAACAAACTGTTGAGCAAAACAATACAATTGAAAACAAAGATGAAAATAAAAACAACGAAGAAAACAACAATGAAGATATGTCTAGCGAAATGATGGGTGAAAATGTTGTCAATATACCCACTGTTGAACAAAATGAGAATAATACTACAAATATTCAAGATGATTTTAAAATTCTTTTAACTGAGCTACAGCGCAATTTCGACTCAATCAACAATACTTTAAATCAAAAGAATCAAAATTCGGTTGAAATTAATAAATTATCAGAAGCTATTAATACACAAATTAAAGAACCAAATATACAAATACAAGATTACGCAGTTGCACAAAATGAAGAGCAAATTGTCAGTGAAAACAGTGTGGACCAAACCATTTCACAAGACAGAGAAGAAAATAAAACCAGTTACAACATAGTAAACTAAAAAGCATATTATAAAAGAACTCCTACCCAATGATAGGAGTTTTTTGTTTAAAATGATATTATTTTTAAAATGATATAAAAAACCAAGTAATAGTGCGATTGCCTTAGCATACTAAGGCGATAAACTTACGGCATAAAAAAAAGGGTTCCCTACAAGACGGGTGTCGCAGTAGGGGAAAGGAGCAATAGTCTAACAACGCTAACTTTGCGAATGCAAAGTGGCTCACAGACTAATTGCGACGCCTGGCTGGGGTAGTTGGATTCGAACCAACGAGTGCTGGATTCAGAGACCAGTGCCTTACCGCTTGGCGATACCCCATTAATCACTCATGAGCACATTATAACACAAATTATTAAAAATGCAAATCATAAATTAAAATTTGTTGAAAATTTATTGAAACCTAACATTTAACTGATTTTTTAAAATTGATTGTTTTAGATTGATTTATATATTGCTATATTTTAATAAAATAAATTTATATTGTTGACTTTTGGCGAAAAAGCATTTATAATGTTGACAACTGGTTTTATTAAGGAGTTGTTATGAAAATGAATATTTTGGCAAGCATTAATCATTATTTTATGAAATATTTTTTAGCAATGGTTAATTCGCTTTGCGACTCTAATCCACACGACCATTTTGATGTGTACATACTACAAGGCAGCCTTCCAGAGGAAGACAAGGAGTTTATAAGAAATAGTTTTCCTCACAATGCAACACCTATATTTTTAGATGTGGATGAAAGTTATTTTAAAGGTATGCCACATTCTAAGCGTTGGCCACACGAAACATTTTACAGGCTGATGGTAACAAAATTGATGCCAGAAAATATTGACCGCGTTTTATATCTTGATGGGGACATTATCGTTCATGGAGATATAAAAGAATTATATAATACAGATTTTGAAGAAGATGGCAAAAATTATCTTTTTGTTGGTTGTTCGCAAGTAAATAAATTTTTAAATTTCTTTAATTGTCTTCGTATGACCGCATTTCCTGGTTATAAATTTGTAAATGCTGGCGTGATGTTGATGAATGTGAAAGAGTTGCGTAAGGTGTTAGATTTGGACAAAATGGCTAAATTTATAAGGCGTAATTCATGGCGTTTGCAAATGCTTGACCAAGATGTTCTTTTCAAATTCTTTGGCAATAGAATGAAATTGGTTGACAGATACAAATACAATCTTGCCGATAGACACATAACTGCATATAATAAGAAGCATAAAGACAAAATAGATATAGAGTGGGTAGCAAATAACAATGTAATTATCCACTATCTAGGCAGGAACAAGCCGTGGAAGGATAATTATAAAGGTATTCTAAAAGATTATTATCATCGATATAAAGTGGATTAATGAGGAAGTTTTTTAAATTATTATTCAGCAGAGTGACTTTAGTTGTAATTGCTATTTTATTGCAACTATGTCTTTCAATTATATTTCCTTATGTGTTGAATTATTTTTATCCAGTTGGAATCAGTAATATTTATATTCCACTTGATTCAATACTTACGATAGTTGCTTTGATATTATTGTTAAGGATAATAAATTCAGATATGAATATTGAAGGGCAAATCTCGTGGATAGTATTAGTGTTGCTATTTCCAATGTTGGGTATCGTATTATATTTTTTATTTGTAAGGCGACGACCACCTAGCAAGCACAAACTATATTACAAAAAGATGTCACAAATAATAAAACCATATTTGAATACAAGCAAATTAGAAGATATTAATTTAAAAGAAACTATTAGTTCATATTATGGACAGCTTAAGTATATTCAAAATGCCACTGGTTTACGCACTTATGAAAACACTAATGTTAAATTTTTACAGACTGGCGAAAAATTTTTTAACGAATTATTAAACGAATTAAAAAATGCTAAAAAATATATTTTTATGGAGTATTTCATAATAGAACGTGGGACTATGTGGAATCGAATACTAGCAGTCTTGAGGCAAAAAATCAGTGAAGGTGTAGAAGTTAGATTAATGTATGATGACTTAGGTTCTATCACAAAACTACCAAGCAATTATCATAAAAAACTCAGAGATATGGGTATTAATTGCATTAAGTTTAATTCGTTCACGCCAATATTGTCCGCATTTCATAACAATAGAGACCATAGGAAAATGACAATTATTGATGGCAAGGTGGGGTTCGTTGGTGGACTTAATATCGCAGATGAATATATCAATGCAATCGAACGTTATGGTTATTGGAAAGATACTGGTGTTCGTATTACTGGCGATGCTGTTAAAAGTCTTGTTGTAATGTTTATGGAACTATTTGCAGTGCAAAATGAAAAGGTGGAGGATATTGAACCATACATTTCTAACAATGTAGAGGTGATTAAGCCATCTGGTTTTGTTTGTCCGTACGGGGATGGACCAAAATATTTCTATGAAGAATATGTGGCGGAAAATGTTTATTTGAATATGATTAATCAAGCCAAAAAATATGTTTGGATAACAACTCCGTATTTGATTGTTGACAATAAATTGACAAACGCTATTTGCAATGCAGCAAAGCGTGGAGTGGATGTGAGAATTATTACGCCACATATACCAGATAAGAAATATATATTTAGAATTACACGTTCAAGTTACAAAACATTTATGGATTCTGGCGTAAAAATTTACGAATTTACAAAAGGTTTCATACACGCCAAACAAGTTTTGGTAGATGATGAAATCGCGGTTGTGGGAACAATAAATTTTGATTATCGAAGTTTGCTTCACCATTTTGAGTGCGTTGTATTAATGTGTAAGACTGATTGTATTAAAGATATTAGAGCCGATTTTATACATTTATTTACAGTATCGCAAGATATGAAAGGTTTTAAACAAAACGCATTCACACGTTTGTATTGCGCAATAATTAAAATGTTCCAACCATTATTATAAAGTTGAGTAAAGAATATAGTTTTTATATTCTTTTTTTATTTTTATAAAACGCAGATATTTGGTGGTTTAAAAAAATTGATTTTAGCATTTTTAAATTTTATAATAATTTAAATATATTTTTTGTAATTTTTAATAATTTTTATCATATATTTAGAAATGAAATAAATTATGTCAACCTAGTTGACAAAATTTTAAAGTTTATATACAATGTTTTGTAGCGATTTAGGAGGAATAATGGCAACATTACAACAAGTTTTTTATGTATTACAAAGAATGAAAGATGTACGATTCGAAAAAATATTCAAAAGTGTGTCTGAATTAGAAAAAGGTATGCGTTTTGTTTTGATATATCTATCGCTGAACAAACAAGATGTTTATGCTTCAAGTATTAGTGAAGAAATGGGGATAAGTCGAGCACGAGTTGGTATGCTTTTGCAAAAGATGTCTAACAAAGGGTTTATCAGCAAAACT
>CASFFJ010000011.1 GCA_949293915.1 uncultured Christensenella sp. | reverse complement strand
ATTTAATACATTTTGACCATAACTAGTACGATATTTTAGTCTACCTAAAATTTTTACAATCTCAGGATGTATATTATGAATATCTGCATCAAAGCAAGCATTTTCACCTGCTTCTTTTATAGTTTCTTCAACATCTTTTTGTACCTTTTGAACTAATTCTTCAATACGCGCAGGATGTATTCGCCCATCCAAAATTAGTTTTTCTAACGATATTCTAGCCACTTCTCTTCTAACTGGGTCAAAACCAGACAATGTAATAGCCTCTGGCGTATCATCAACAATAAAATCAATACCAGTTGCGGCCTCTAATGCTCTAATGTTACGCCCTTCACGACCTATTATTCTACCCTTCATCTCTTCGCTTGGTAACGCAACTACACTTGTTGTAACTTCGCTAGTGTGGTCTGCAGCGCATTTTTGAATGGCAAGTGTAATAATATTTTTTGCAATTTTATCTGCATCTTGTCTAGCCTTATCTTCAATTTCTTTTGCAATTTTAACAGCATCAATTTTTGCTTCATCAGTATAGCGGTCAATAATGACTTGTTTTGCTTCTTCCTTAGTCATTGCGCTTACTTTTTCTAATTCTTTAACAATACTTTCTTGCAATTCATCTAGTGCCACCTCTTTAAAGTTTAAAGCCTCTATTTGATTGTGGACTTTTTCACGACTGATTTCAAGTTCCTCTACTTTTTTATCCAAAGCAGTTTCACGCTTGGTCAATAATTCCTCACGAGCAAACAGCCTTTCTTCGTTTCGTTTAGATTCTTCTCTACGTTCTTTATTTTCTTGTTCAAATGTTGATTTTAAAATACTGATTTCTTTATTAGTTTGTTCAACTTGCTCTTTTTTAATTTTTTCTGCTTGAGCATAAGCGTCAGATAGTATCTTATTCGCTTTATTGGTTGATGACTTATTCTTTTTATTCATAACGACAGCATAAACGCTCACACCAACGCCTATACCTACGATTAACATAACAATCGCTAAAACAACAGATACTGCAACACTCACACTACACAGCAAACTAACATTTACTATGTTCATGTCTACCTACCTTTTGTTACTACTTGTAACATAACAATTATACAATACCATAATCGCTCTTGTCAAGTAATAATATTAATATATTTTTATTATCTTTTACGATTGTTATATATTTTGTGTATGTAATATATCAAATACACAATATATAGATTGTTATTCTAAAGAAATTAATTAAATATTATCAATAACATACTTTAATAAAGTATTTAAATCTATTTTTGATTCTTCTTTTAATGAATTCTTGATTTTCGGTTTAATAATAGGGTTTTTAGGTAAAAAAACCGTACAACAATCTTCATATGGTAAAATACTTGTTTTATAAGTGTCAATTTCTTTTGCTATTGATATAATTTCATCTTTATTAAAAGCAATAAGTGGTCGTAACACAGGATATTCTGCCACTGCATTTGTACTTGTTAAACTTTCAATTGTTTGACTCGCTACTTGTCCTAAGCTTTCACCAGTTATTATTGCTTTGTATTTATATTTGTCACATAAATAATTTGCAACTCTAATCATAGACCGACGAAGTAAATTAATAGCATATTCTTCATTGCAATTTAAATGGAATTCTTCTTGCAATTTTGTCATAGAACAAACATACATATATTTAGCACCAATAAATTTTTTGATTTGTTTTGCTAATAATATAACTTTATTTTTTGCCTGTGCGCTAGTATACGGGAAACTATCAAAATGCAAGATATCTTGTCTCATTCCTCTTTTTGCCATACAAAACCCAGCGACAGGACTATCTATTCCACCGCTTAGCAACAATAAGCCATCCGTATTCTCCCCTAATGGCAAGCCTGAATACGCGTATATTATATCATAGAATACAAAAGACTTACCATTTGTACGAATATCAATATGAATGGTTACATTTGGTTTATGTATATCAACCTTTGCATTTGGATTATTGTTTAAAACTATTTCACCTAAGATTTTTTCATATTCATTTGATTGTATAGGAAAAGATTTGTCTGCACGGTTAACATCACATTTAAAACTTGTATCTATTTTTAAATTTGCAACAAAATCATTTATCTCTTCAACTGAGTTATTTAATTCTCTTGCCTTAGAGATTGAATGAACCCCAAAAACACATTTTAAATTATCAATTATATCATCTTCATCAAAATTAGTATAATCTCGTATTATTAATCTGTTGTCTACACTTTCAATCAAACAGTTATATTCTTTTAATGCGTTTTTAATATTGTTATATAAAAGATTAATAAAATATTTTTTATTCCCGCCCTTTAAGTGTATTTCATTAAATCTAACTAAAATTATATTACTCATTATTTTATCCTTTTAATGTATTCTGTAACGGCATTATTTAATTCTATACCTAATTTAGTACAATCATCAATCGTTATTTCGCTACCAAAACTAATTCGAACCGCACCAGACAAATATTCATTGCTGACAATATTAGCAAGTACTCTATTAAATTTCGCTTTACTATTGCAAGATGAACCTGTCCCTATCAAATAACCTTTTGCCTCCAACATATGCAAAATTGTTTCTCCACGCACATTTTTAAAGCATAATGATATGATATTATCTACACATTCATTTTGACTGACTAAAACAAAATCTACTTTTAATTCATTTAATATTGCTTGTTTATGCTTTGAATAATCGTGTATCTTTAAATCACTCAGCGCTGTTTTAAAAGCAACTATGGCAGGAAAATTCTCTGTACCTGCACGCAGTGACATTTCTTGCTCTCCACCAATTAAAAAAGGTTTAAATTTGTTTGGATGAGCAATATATAAAGCCCCTATACCTTTAGGTCCATTTATTTTATGTGCTGAGATAGTATAAAAATCTACTCCTAAATGCTTCAAATTGATATCTAATTTTCCTAACGCTTGCACACCATCACTATGAACTAAAATATTAGGATTGATTGCTTTAATTTTTTTAGTTAATGTTTCAATATCGTTTATTGCACCAGTTTCATTACTTACATGAATGATTGAGACAAATGCTACATTGTCATCAATTTCTTGTAACAACTTTTCTTCATCTATTGAACCATTTTCTTTTAATGGTACAAAAATAACATTAAAGCCCGCTTCTAAAAATTTTTTTGCTGGGACATAAATTGAGCTATGTTCACCCGCACTAAAAATATATTTCTTATCTTTTCGAATTATACAATTAGACAAAACTGAATTATTGCCTTCTGTTGCACAACCTGTAAATATAATTGTTGAATTTTTATCGGCGTGTAAAAATTTTAAGAAATATTCTCTTATGGTTTCAATAATTGATTTTGTATGACTAGATGGTTGATAGAGTGAACTTGGATTAAAATATTGTTCAGTTGCGTTAATATAAGAAGCTAAACTTTTTTCGCTTATTTTTGTAGTTGCTGAGTTATCAAAATATTTCATATTATTTAGTATAGCATTTTTAAAAATAAAGTACAACTTTCTTTAAGGAACTAAATTTAATGACCTACCTAAACTCCCACCATTTAAATATACTTCTGGCACTTTACCTATAATTATGCTTTCTGCTAATAGCACTTGGTTATCTGTTTTAACCTCATACGATTTAATAGGCAGAACAATATTAACGTTGACATTAATATATAAATATAATGTATGTTTTGTCATATTAATCCCTACTGAATCAAAATGGCTTTGAAACGAACTACTAACAACACCAATTGGCATTAATCTTAAATTGATTTTAGGTCCACGACCTATAAAAAATGGAATACCTGTCAAAGTGCCTAAATTAATTTTGAGACCATCATCGCCTAAATTGTTCATTTGATATTGCGTTTCTTTTACTATCTCACGTGTTATTGAATTTATCTCATATTGATTGGCGGAAAATGAAATAATTTCATTATTATTACCATAGTTGATATCTATCAAAGTATCATAGCTTAACGTTCTATTTATTACATTGCTCACTGCCAAATTTATTGCTTTTTCCGTAACAGATTTTGTTTCTTGTGCCGAATATGTTTTTATAATAGGACTTGCAACAAATATATAATAAAGAAATAAAAAAACAAATAATAGCAAAAATATTATTATAATT
>CASFFJ010000010.1 GCA_949293915.1 uncultured Christensenella sp. | reverse complement strand
AATCTCAAATTTGTCATCAGTTAAATTATATAGTAAACCACCATCAATACCACATTCTGTCAATAGTTTTTTAGATGTATCTCTATTAGTTCTTTTACTCATTTTATCTCCTTTATTTATTAAGTATAACATATTTATGAAAGAATATCTTAAAATCCTCCTTATTATCTTTGCCTTTCGCCAGTGGTGGTTAGCAAAATTCTCGTATGAAGTCAACGGAAGGAAATATGCTTAAACAATTTAATAAGATGATTTATTCAAGACTAGGTTTTTTGACCTAGTCTTTTTTTATTGCCATTTTAACAACTTACAAGCAATATTTTATTCTTTCTCGTTGATTCCTACTAAAAAAAATATAGGTTTAAAATAACTACCAAAAATGTTCCAACCCCACTGCCTAAAGGCAAATTCATATAAGGAGGTTAATATGGAAAATGAAGTAAGAAAATACTATCTAAAAGAATTTTCGTTTTTCGATGGTGTGGTGATGTTATAATTAATACCATAGATATTGAAATAGACTAATTTTTTGTTAAATGTTCCTTTCTATAAAGGTCTGTCAGGTTTCGAAATGGCTCGAATATTGTAGTAACAGAATTCTGAATTTAAATATATTTTTCGCATTAAAAACGTTTTTTTAAACTCTTCATTTTGCAGTTCTGCAGTTTTTAATAAATTGTAACAAACTTTCATAAGTGAAATATATGATTTTTCGTTTAATTGGGAAGTGATAGAATCCTTTCTTTTGACATAAATATAACATATTTCATCAATTAAGTGAAAAGATTGTGCAGTAATTAGCATTTTAGAACTCCATTCTTCATCATTGTGAAATATATTTATCACAATTAAAAGTTGGTATTATAACTGAATATTTTATGGTTTTCATACTTAATCCTTTTCTTGTATAATTTTAAGTTGATTTATAATCCGTTGAAAAGTTTTTTCTCTGTCCTTGCCTGTCCTAAAAATTAACATGTCTACATCACGTTCTTTTTCGTAATACTTATCCATTTTTTCTAAATGCTTACAATATTCTAGTAATTCTTTATTTGATTTTTTACTAGTCCAGTCCTTAATTGTATCATGAGTCTTGATATTGGCAAATATTTCTTCTGCATTTAAACCATGTATTAATAATATAATAGTATATTTGTCTTTCATTTGGCGTAAATCATTTATGTCAAAATATGCACCTTCAAACACATAATTTAAGTTTTGAAAATAATCCAAATTTTTTATATAAGCCCATAAGAACCTAGATATATTTTTTACCGACTTTCCATCTCGATTAGCATGCGTTATACCCAATTCGGGATAAACTTCTCCAAACGCGTATACCAGACTATCTATTGATATTACATTATAACCAAGTTTTTTTGAAAGTTCTATTGCTAAAGAAGTTTTACTTAACGACTTGTACCCATTAAAATAATATTTTTCATAAATTAAATCACCAAAACTTTATAAGTTACTAGTTTAACAATAATATCAAGAATATAAAAAATGTCATCATCTGTCATGTTATACCCGTCTTTAAAGTCTATTAAAATTTCATCTATTGTTCTAGGTTTTTCTTTTAAAATACAACATAAGTAATAGACTGTTTCATTAATTATGAATTGGTTTATAGAGTCTTTGCTTACAACTATATAAGTGCCAACATTCTCTCCTAATTCATAATCAGCACTATTGAAATTCACTTTTAACTCGTTGTTTACAAGTGCAATTATAGCTTCTAAACTTTCTTCATCTTTAAAAAATTCGATATTTTGCTCAATTAACATTTTAGTCGTAGTGTCAATTCCATACAATTTGCCTGATTTTGCATTCCATAATTCAAATTTATCTTTTTGTTTAGAGTTTCTAATCATTATCCAGTTGTTTATCTTCACTTTTTTCTCCTAAAATTTTTATTGTGCCTGTAGATGCATTCATTGAAACATGAGTTGCTTGTTTTAATTTGTTAAATAATTCAAGATTAACTCCAACCACGCAAGGTTTATTTAATTCTCTAGAAATTATAGCAGTATGACATAAATATCCACCATTCAAAGTTATGATACCTTTTGCTTTTGCCATAATCGGTACCCATTCAGGATCTGTTGTATAAGTCAATAAAATACAATTTTCTTTAAATTTTTTAGCCTGATGAGGAGACTCTAAAAAACAAATTTCTCCTTTTACTACTCCATTGCTAACACCTATTCCATCTTTGACTTTAACTTGCTTCTTTATAGTTGTTGTAACAGGTCGGCATTGCAACATAATCAGCTTGTTGTCTTTTATGCAAAATTCAAAATCACATTTAGAGCCAATTGCTTTTTGTAACTGTACAAAAAATGTTGCTAATTTATCATTTTTATCGTAATTATAAATTTGAGTTTTCTTTTGACCACTTACCAAACCTTCCCCACAACCTTCAATTAATTCATAGACTCCAGAGTTGAGACTATTAGACATCCATACTCCTGCATAGTCTGAATTAATAAATTCTTGAATAATTACATTCATACGTGGTTCAGTTAAATTATTTAATAATGTATAAAACTTAACTCTATCATTTGAAACAGAATCCTTAACTTTGTTTATTTTATTCTCAATCTGTTCAAAACTAACATCTAAATAACTATCAAACATCCCCGCAAAAGAAAATTTCTCATTGTCTTCACAGTCAGCAGAACTTCTTACAGCATAAGTTGAAGATTTTGAAAGTCTTTCATACAACTCAGAAATATCTCCTTTTTGTTGATAAGAAACCATGTATGTTTTTGGGATATCACAATAACAATTCAAAATTGCTAAACCATATGCTTTGCCACCAATTAAAGGTTTTAAGTCTTCTAAAATTCCAACAATATATAACTTTGATAAAGTATCAATATCTATATAGCCTTTTTGCAATATTTTATAAAACTCAAATTTTCTTCTAAAAGAAGTTTTTATGCTAATTTTAGATGACAACATTTGAAATACTTTTTCTTCAACATCACCTATATTCATAGTTTTTTCATAAACACTTTCATTGTATAAGTTTTGTCTATCTTGCCAATCTTTTAGTACTAGATATTTTTTAACATCTTCGGTATAATTTGAATTTGTTTTCTTTTCATAGAGTTTTGTCAATAAACTTGGATTTGATTTTTCGATTTCTAAAACATTATCATATCCATACTTATTTAATAAAGTTTTATATGAATTTTCACTAATCGTCGACATTTCATCAATTTGTTCAATTATTCCAAAATATCTTTCTGCTTTTAAAAAATATTCATATTTTTTAAGTATATCATCCGTTTCAAGATATAAATCAATAAATGGCTCAGCGCATTTTATAATATTTTCAAAACATTTATCCAATTGCTTAGCATTCAAATTTTCAATATTGCCAAAAATTTCTTTAGCAAATTTTAAAAATTTTTCATCTGTTAATGATTCAAGCAAAATTCTATCTTTCCAAGTTGATATTTCGCCCACGCAAATTTCATCTAACTTTTTTCTCAATTCTAATAACATTTCAAATTGTTTCTTCATTCGCACCCCTTTCGTACCCTTTTTGATGCCTACCTTTTTTAAGTTTTTCGCAATATTTTTGTTTTTCATATTTACTACCTTCTATTCCACCATTTTCATAAATTCTTTGCGCATTTTGCTTTCTCTTAAACTTAACATATCGTAAATAGTCTTCTTCTAAAATGTCTCCATTTTTAATTGCTTCTTGAATTGCACATCCACGAGAATTTGCGGTGTGTGTGCAATCATGAAATTCACACAGTTTTTCAAGTTTATATATATCTTCAAATATTTCTTTTGCTGCATCACTTGTAACAGGAGCAAGCATAGATCTGATTCCTGGCATATCAATTAATAAACGTCCATCAGCATCAACATATAAATTTCGTGCGGTAGTTGTATGCTTTCCTTTGTCATCTTTTGCCCTGATTTCTCCTGTTTTTACAATATTTTCGTTAAATAAAGAGTTGATTAATGTAGATTTACCAACTCCAGAACTACCTATAAATATTGCACACTCTCCAGGTTTCCAGTAATTTTTTAAAACAGACACCTCTTTTGAATTTTTAGCATTTAAACAAACAACAGAACAATTAGTAAACCTGTTTTCAACAATCCTTTGAAATTCGAGATAATTATCGTATAAATCCTTTTTTGTCAGAACAAAAACAACTTTGCTTTTATGAGTTAACCCAATAATTGATAACCTTTCAAGTTTATCAAGAGAAAACTCTTTATTTAAACTTGTAACTACAAAAACTATATCGACATTAGATGCCATTTTTTGTTCCATACCATTATATTGTCTACTAACAATATTTTTTCTTTTATTAATTTCTAATAAAAAATTATTACCCCATTCATCTTGTGCTACAACTACATTGTCCCCCACAATAGGAAGCTTTTTACCTTCATACAATCTATTGATTTGCATAAAATCTCTAGAACCCTCTTCCAAAAGTATTTCCCAATTGTTTCTATTTACTGAAGAAATTTTTGCTTTCAAATATTTCATAATCCTACCTCATCATATTTATTCAATACAGATTCTAAATTTTTTAGTTCATCTGCGGCTTTCTTAAAATCTTTATTTACTAAAATTTCTAACATATTATAAGGTACAATTTTTAAATAAGTAAAATCTACCAATTCTTCTCTCGTTTTATTATTTTTATTATATAAAAAATAATAACATTTTTCAATATGCTTCTGATACTTAAATGCAAAAAAATCTATTTCATTATAAACCCTATCCACATCATCATTGTCAAAATATTTTTTTCTATTTTTCATTATTATATTGTATAAAGTTCCTTCATAAGGTATTATTCTGTTATAATAGGATTATGTATAATCTTACAGCTGATGCTTTCTCTTGCTTTGAAAAAATATCTTTTACAATATCTTGTTCAATAGGTTTGCCTTCAACCTCAAGCATTTCAAAGTTATCTTTCGTAAAATGTTGACCTTCGTATTTGGCACAAAAATCAGCGAAAAAACTTGTAGCATACATTCTTAATTCACGATTTTTGCAAACTTGCTTTAAATACTTTCTAAATTCTTTTTTTATCCTATCGTTCAAATGCCCCACCTTTAATTATATAATTGCTTTGCCATGTTATTTTAAAAATATAAAGTTACTTTTTCGTTTTTTTGGTTAAAACTTGTGATTGCTTTGCGTCAAGTCTCTTTTTTGCTTCTTTATAATCATCGTATCCGCCAAAGAATGTTGTTGTCCCACCATCTTTAAACTCAATGATTTTATCTGCAAATTTATTTATAAAATATCTGTCATGACTTATAAATATTAATGTACCATCAAAATCCTCAATAGCTTCTTCTAAAACTTCTTTTGTCGGTATATCTATATGGTTAGTTGGCTCATCAAAAATTAACGTATTAATCTTTTGTTGCAATAATTCAGCAAGTTTAACTCTAATTTTTTCGCCACCAGACAAATTTTTAACTCTTTTATTTACATCATCTTTATAAAATTGAAATCCTGCTAAAATCTGTCTAGCTCTTTGTTCTGTCAAACCGACCTCTTCTTTAAAATAATCTAATAATTTTTGCTCCCCGTTTGGAAAGTTTATGATTTGTGGCAAATATCCAATCTTTACGCTTGGCCCAACAAACACTGTTCCCTTGATTGGCAAATCTTGTGTACCCATAACAGCTTTAATAAATGTAGATTTTCCACTACCATTGGCACCAATTAAAGCCACTCTTTCACCTGAACAAATATTTAAGTTGACATTGTCTAAAATTGTTTTTCCGTTAGGAACTGAGATTGTTAAATCCTCGGCAACAATAACTCTTTTGCTTGTTTTTCTAACTTCGTCAAATCCAACATTTATTTTCTTTTGTTCCTTAGGTTTTTCTACTGCTCTTTTCCTCATTCTATCCAATTGAGTCTGCAGTACATGTGCTCTGTCACACAATGTTGAGCTATTTGTAGCCATACCTCGTTCAGCAAAATATTTAATCTGTTCTTCGAGTCTTTTCATTGCAAGTTGTTGGTTTTTATATTCTGCCATTTGCTTTTCGAAATCGCGTTGTCTTTCAGTTAAATATCCAGAATAATTAGTGTTATATACTTTCGCACCATTATCTAGTGCTAATATTTTATTTGACATTCTATCCAAAAAATATCTATCGTGTGAAACTATTACCGTAGCACCTTTAAAAGTTTTAATATAACTTTCAAGCCATTCGATTCTATCAATATCCAAATGATTGGTTGGTTCATCCAATAAAAACAAATCTGGTTTTATCAGCAGTGCTTTTGCAAGTTGAACTAAAGTTTTTTCACCACCACTTAAATCATTATAACTTTGATACAATAAATTATTGTCAATTTTTAGTCCTTCGACCACTGTGTTTATATTAACATCAATATCATATCCACCAGCAATTGAAAATCTTTCCATAAGATTGCAGTACTTATTCAAAACATCATTATATTGCTCTTCTGGTAAATTTGAGGACATCAATTCTTGAAGTTTATTTAACCTTATTTCCATCTCATTTAGATCTTTAAAAGCATCTTTTAAAATATCATAAACACAACGTTCGTCATCTATGCTAGAACCAGTCTGGTCTAAATATGCAACTTTTGCACCTTTTTTAATGTTAACAACACCTTTTTCGATTTTCTCTAGTCCAGCAATCACTTTTAAAATAGTTGATTTGCCACAGCCATTAGGTCCAACAATAGATATCGACTCACCTTCATTCAACGAAAAAGAGACATCTTCAAAAAGTTGTCCGTAACCAAAATTTTTGCTTAATTTGTTAACATCAAGAATGATCATATAAATATTGTATAAAATTTTCTATTTATTGTCAAATTTCAATAGACTAGAAATATTATAATATTGATATTGACAATTTTTTTAATTTAAAAAATCAATATATAACATTTTTCGCTAAATAATCTTTTAATTTTAAATAAGCATCATCTGCCCAAAATTTCCAACGCTCATCATCTTCAAACTCTGCAAGTGTCTTTGTTTGGTTTTGAGGAATAAAAATTTTATCAAAGCTCCAACCATATTCACCTCTAGGTTCGGCTGATATCGTTCCATAAGTGTTAGAAACAAAAGAAATTGGTTCTTTCCCCGGCTCACAATATGAAATAACTTCTGTAAAATATGCCTTTCTATTCTCCATTCCTTGCATCAGCTTTAAAATTCCATCTTCTGTGATAGTGTCTTCAATATATGAAGTGTATGGGCCGGGAAAACCTTTTAAACATTCAATTATTAAACCACTATCATTTTTTATTACTGGTATTTTTAATTCATTTGCTGCATATTTAGCAGAATATTTTGATACATTTACAATGTCATCATCTTGAATTTCTGGACAATAAATTTTTTTCTGATTAACCTTTACTCCGAGCGGCCCCAATATTCTTTGAGCCAATTCAATTTTATAACTATTTCCTGTAACATACGTTATTTCCAAAATCTCCTCCTAAATTACTATTATATTTTAACATACTTACACTAGTTAAATCAACTATCTTTGTATTAATTGAAAATTGATTAAAAAAGCACGCTTAATTGTGGCTATTATACTAAATATTTGTCATCAATGAATTAATAATGTATTAATATAAAAAATTATTGATAAATTTTAAAATATTTTTTTATTAAGTAATATTGATTTTTTTTATAAATATATTATAATAATTTTTATGAAAAAAATAGGAATAGATTTAGACAACACTATACTTAGTTGTAAATTATTAATTTATAAATTAATAGATAAATTTCAAATAGTAAACAATAGCGATAATTCATATACACAAATTGATAAAAACGCAGAAACTGAAACATTTTTAAATAAATTAACAATATTTAACCCGAATGTTTATATTGCATTCCCAAACGCTATTGAAACCATAAACTATTTGTATAGTAAAGGGATAGAAATTCATTTGATTTCTAGTAGGCCAAATATTTTACCTATAATAGATTTAACAATTAATTGGTTAAATAAAAACAATGTACTATACAATAAATTAATTTTAGGATGTTCCAACAAAGCAGAATACGTTGTAGCAAACCAATTAGATTTAATGATAGATGACAACTTAAAAACTTGCAAAAGTTT
>CASFFJ010000009.1 GCA_949293915.1 uncultured Christensenella sp. | reverse complement strand
ATTGTAGTGACTAACCAAAACAAAAGTAAAGGCCCAGATGGTAAAGAGACTGTGTCAACCAGCGAGCAAATTCAATCTATTCCTATTGCATATCCAGAAGAATTGATGTCATTTAGGGACAAAGGCGAAGTCATTATCAAGACATTCGAACCTAACGCGTGCTTAAAGACAAAATTCACATCTTCATACGAAGTTAAATTTTACGACAGAACACGCGTGTTTGGTCAATATGTTCAGCGACGTCCGTTTGAAGAAGAAAAAATATTTTATGACATCAAAGAGCGCAACAAAAAACTCACAGTCGAAGAAGATGATGATTTATTCTAAAAAATAAAAAAAGCAATCAGATTAGATTGCTCTTTTTATATCAAAAAAACACCCTTACGGGTATAAAAAAAGGGTTCCCTACAAGACAAATGTTGCAGTAGGGAGAAGGAGCAATAGTCTAATAACACCAACTTTGCGAATGCAAAGTGGTTCACTAATAATAAAAAAATGGGATCCCCAAAATTGTTGTTAGCAATTTTGGGGAAACGAAGAAAACAAGTAGATAGTGCAATTGCCTTAGTAAACTAAGGCGATAAGCTCATACGCAGTTTTCTGAGTGGTTGCGGGGGCAGGATTTGAACCTGCGACCTTCGGGTTATGAGGAAGGTTTAAAAAATATTTTTTTTGTAGAATTTGTTACTCGTTTGATGTTGTTTTCTAACATCTTATTTTTAAGTAAAATAAGCAGGTTGAACGAGTTTACAAAAAACAAACAACAGCAAAAATATCCAATAAAAACCCGAACGGCACAAAACGATATTTTTGCAAATTTTCTGCACAAATTTGTAGATATTTATAAATATTTAATCTTAATATATATTTTACTGAAAAATTATTGACAATCTTAAAGTTGATATATATAATGAAAATAGGAGGTTGGTATGCAAATAGAAATTAAAACAACCAAAAAGAATACTTTTTCTGCATCTTCAGGTTGCTGGGGAGTTGGCGGCAACGACGAATCTTCTTGTTAAGCAAATGGGATACACACAGTATCCCATTTTTATATTAAAATTAAAAGGATAATTATGAAATATAAATTAAATAAAAACATAGCAATACAAGAGACAGATCAAATTATTGTTATTAATAACAATTCTAACGGAGCTCAATTGAATTTGTCATTAAATTCGAAAGATGTTTTGGAAGATATTAAAGAGTCTAAAGATGTTGGATATATTATTAATAGATTTGCTAAAATTAATAATATTTCAGAAAATGAAGCAAGAAAACAGATTAACAATCTCTTATATGTTCTATTAAAGCAAAATTTCATAGATTTTAATTGTGAAACACGACTAGGAGATAAAATATTAAATATAAAATCGGTTTTGATAGAATTGACGGATTTTTGTAATTACAGATGTCCTCATTGTTATGTTAATAAAACTTGTACAAAAACACTATCAATAGATGATATAAGGGATTTAACTCAAGAATTAAAAGTTTTAAATTGTTGTAGGATTGCATTGACGGGTGGTGAAATTTTCACACATAAAGAATTTGTTGATATTTATACATATTTATACAACGAAGGTTTTATTGTCTCTATAAATACGAATCTTTCATTGTTAAACGATACTATAATTAGTTGTTTAAAGTTATATCCTCCTTATGAAGTAGAAGTTAGTTTGTATGGTTATAATTCAGAAACTTATAATGATTTTACTAATACTCAAGATAATTTTAAACAAGTTGTTGATAATTTGTCTAAATTAAAAGCTTTAAATATAAATCTAGTTTTAAAAAATATCATTACAAAAACTAACTTTAATTATTTTGATAAAATTGAAGATTTGGCAAAAAAGTTAAATATTGAATTTAAATCAGATTATATTTCTTTTCCACAAATTGATAATATGCGCAATCAAAATTCTCAGCAAATTTCTCCTAAAGAAACTATATATCATTTAAAAAAACATGAGGGTGCCAAAGAATATTTTTTAAATTTATTTTCTAAATCAAATAGTGAAAATGGCAAGCTCTTCAAATGTAAAAATAATGACGATACTTTCTTTTTTAGTTCAAGTAAGGAAATTTCAATGTGTGTTTGTATGCAATCAAAATCATACAAATATAAAAAAGGAAATCTAAAAAACATTCTCATGGAGTTGCAAAAAATAAAAGATATAGAATTCACAGAAAATGCAAAATGTCTGAATTGCAAAATGCTGCCTTTGTGTAGATATTGTCCTGGTAAATTTTTTATGGAGACAGGGAATTATGAATTGCCACCTGAATGGTTTTGTGAGTTGGGTTATGGGTTATATAACGAATTTATAAAAGGAACATATATAATAAAAAAATCATTTTTATCAGAGAATGAATTGAATTTTGCTTTTAATATAATAAAAGATAATATGACAAAATTAGGGTTTGATGTTTCTGATAAAGATAAGGAGATGTGGTGTGGAAATATTAAACAAAATTTATATAAAGAAGATTTCTATTTTTATCTGGTTTATATTAATGGCAAGGTGGAAGGGTTTATTGAGATTGTCAATTCTAACGGGATATTTATTGTAAGTGAAGTTCAATTATCTAATCAATCAAAAGGAACTAGAGCCATTTTAGAAATCATTAAATTTTTATATAATAATAAAGAGTTTGAGAATGTTGAAGAATTTCAATTTTCAATTTTAAAACATAACAATATGTCAAATAAAACTTTTGCTCATTTGGGTGGAGAAATAATAAGCGAAAGTGAAAGAAAGTTTAGATATAAAATTTCTCGAAACAATGTTAAACAATATTTAAATAATTTAAAGCAACTATAAATCATTTATGAGATTTCATTTCATAAATCAAGTGATGAAAAATATAAAACAACATAAAACAATTTAACATATCATTATCTCAATATGATTGATGTTAATAATTTAATTTGTAGATAAATTTGTAGATAAAGGCGTTTTTCGAGATTTTCAAAAAATTATAAATATTTAAAAAACCCCTATAAAATAGGGGTTTTTCAATGGTTGCGGGGGCAGGATTTGAACCTGCGACCTTCGGGTTATGAGCCCGACGAGCTGCCGTGCTGCTCCACCCCGCGATATTGTGTAGCAATTTTATTGCATTTTTATATTAACATAGTATTTACATTTTGTCAATAAAATTAATAAAAATTTTCAGTTTTTATTGGATTTTTTACGTTTTTTATTGTTTTTTTGATTTTTCGCTATTATTTAATAATTTTTTAATGTAGGGAATTATTTAATTAACCAGTAATTTATAATTAAATTTGACTCCTTATATATTTTATCACACAATTTTAACATTTTGATAATGATTGACTATTTTATATTTTGCAATAAATTTAATATTGATTTTATAATTTTTATTATTATTTTTTTAATTTTAAAAATATAACTTTTTATTGCTTGAAAATTTTTCGTATTAAATATTTTCAAGATTTAAAATAAGTTGAATTTTTAAAATACAAGTTAAATTATTTGGTAAAATCTTTCTTTTAAGTTATAATAATTGTATATATAGATTTTTGCTTAAAAGGAGGTGTGCTAGTGGCAGATAATGAAAATGAGTATGATGACAAATTGGAAAATGAAGAAGAAATAGAAAATGAAGATGAAAATGAAGAAGAAAATGAAGATGAAGAAGAGGAGATTGATTTTGAAGATGAATCAATTATACAATTATTAAAAACAGTTGTTAGTTTAAAAATTGTCATCTATAGGCTAAAGAAAATGACTAAAAAAATGCAAACAAAACAGACACCTTTTCTTAACCCTATAGATAAGCGCACATATCAACAAGCTAAATCTTATGTTAAAATCAAGTTTCACGATTATGATGATGTAAAAGGCAAAAAACAGCTGATAAAAGATATTCAAGACACAATAAATGAAAAACTTAAGCCAGAACTAGAGGAATTTGAAGATGAGCGAAAGGAAGCATGGAAACGATTTTGGGCAAAAGTAAAAACTTTATTGACATCAGCACTTCCACTTGTATTGATATTTTCATTAATTGTTTTTGTTGGTGCCTGTTTTGCTTCAATTATGAGTATGATTTTTAGCAATCAATCAGATGGTGATGATAAAACAATGAGTACGCAATTTGGTGTGAATGGAGCGGATTTTTATGGCAATCGTGTTGTGTATAGAGATAGTGACAGCGCACGTGTAGAGATAATCACAAATGTAGCTGATTTAGTGGATAATGTGGTTAACGACCTAGAGTCAACAACTATTGAAAATGCTACCATTGATGTGATAATTAATTTACCAACAGAAGAGTTTGATTGGAAAAATCTTGATGAAACAGCATATCAAACAGACTATTTAATGCATTACAATTTAGTTAAATCTATGTTAGAGATTGTGTATGAGCGTGATAAGATTGATGAAACAATTACACCTACCACACTCACTGAATATGCGGATAACATAGCGCACTTTGGATTTAGCACAGATATGATTGAACCTATTAAAGCTAAAATCATTGAATATTTGAGTGCGGATGGTATTGTATTGGTCGTACCTGATGAAGATGGCGGAGAAATTCCAAGCGTTGATACTGCCACAATCATTAATAATTCAGTTAATAAAATCATTACGAACGCATCAGCAGTTCAAACAGAAAAATATTTTATCAAAGACTATCTATTTTCAGCAGAAGATGATATGATGAAAGACATCGCACAAGAAAATTATGTTGCAATGATATTTATGCCTAAAAACGAAGTTACCTTTAATTCGTTTTCGTTCTTAGTGAATGATATTGATGACAATTTCTCTATTAAACTTTATAATAATGGGCAAGAGTTGTCGTTAGATAAATCCGAATTTCTTGAAGAAGATGGTGAGGTTACTTGGGAATATTCATCTAATGATAATCTAAATATTGATGCCAATGTTTATCAATATAAGGGCAACTTAAATCTGTCACAGGCAATGAGTTTATATTCTATTGCAAAAGAAAGTGCGGACAGTACCAATTATTTACAGACAGCTGAGGATAGCGCGATTTTGACTTATTCGGCTAATGGAGTGTATTTGGTCTTTGATAGTAACAAAGAATTTCTATTCTGTGAATGGGAAACATTTTGGGAATAGATGATTAAAAGAGAAAGTTTGTATAATTTAAACT
>CASFFJ010000008.1 GCA_949293915.1 uncultured Christensenella sp. | reverse complement strand
ATACCCGCACCACCGCCAAATGGCTCATCATCACACTTATAATGTGGTGGCAAAGCAAAATCACGAATATTGATAACATTAATCTCAACTTTGTTGTCTTGCTCTGCTCTGCCTACGATACTTTCATTCAGTGGTGTAAACATATCTCTGAATAATGTTAAAATATCTATCTTCATACTTTACACTCTCATATCTTTAAATTTTTGTTCTTCAATCATAAACGCATCTTTATCTAAATCAAACACAATGACATCATCAACAAATGGCAAAGAATATGTGACAACACCGCATTTTATTTCTAAAATATCACTGGCACCATAGTTTGAATAATCAATTAATTCGCCTAATACTTCACCTTTCTCGCTAATAACTTTTTTGCCAATTAAATCAGATAAATATAAACTATTCTGCATATCAGCATATTGTGATCTATCAATATATATCGATTGATTTTTGAATTTTTCTGCTGTATCAATATCTGGAATGATGTCAAAATTAACAGCGTAAGCATTATTTAATGTCAAAACATTTTTAATTTTTGCACTTACACGCTTTGGTCCAATAAAAACTTGGTTAAAAGTTTTGAAATCATTTTCAACATAAGGAATAACCTTGACAGCACCCTTAATCCCATGCGTGCGCACGATTTTACCAATTTCTAATAAATCTAACTGCATAATAACTCCAATAGTATTTTAACACAAAAAATCATTTTAGTAAAGTTTTCAATATAATTTGTTCTTTCTTAATTTTATATTAAATTCTAATTAACGATAATTTTAGTTTAACATAAGGTATATTGACATTATCTAAACTTTAAATCTTTTTATTAATTTCATTATTTAAAATTTACTTTCGTTTGCAAAAGCACTATTTTAAATTAAAAAAACTTGTAATAAACAAGTTTTTAATCTTTTCGTTCATCAAATTTGATAACCAATTTACTCTTACCTGCGGTTGATTTTACAACTGTACGTATGGCGTTAGCAATATTGCCACCACGCCCTATGACACTGCCCAAATCTTTGCTGTCTACTGTAACTTTGTAAATTTTAGTATGACCTTTTTCAGTAAGCGAAATTTCAACAGCATCAGGATTAGATACCAGACTCTTCACAATGTACTCTAACATTTCTTGCATAATCTACTCCTTATGCTTTCTTTTTCTTATTATTTGTCTTTGGAACAGAATTTCCTTTAACCTCAATTATGCCCGCTGTTTGAAGCAATGATTTTGCTGTCTCAGTAGGTTGAGCGCCATTAGCAAGCCATTTTTTAGCAACCTCAGCATTAATTTTGATTTCAGCAGGATTGGTGAGAGGATTGTAAGTACCGATTTGTTCAATGTACTTGCCATCACGAGCAACGCGCGCATCAGCAACAACTACACGATAGAATGGTGATTTCTTGTCGCCAAGACGAGTAAGTCTAATTTTAACTGCCATAATAATTCTCCTTTTTTATTAAAATTTTAGATTTTTTCCTAAAACTAATGCTATGATATCATAAAATTTTCACCCTGTCAAGTATTTTTCCTTTACATTTATCAAATTTTTTGTTTAATAAGTCTTTGTTGTTGATAAATAGTTGACATTACTCCCCCCGTGATAGAATTGAGTTAAATTATAATATTAATTTGATATTAAAGGAGCAATTATGACATATGACGATGCAATAGAAAAAAACAATGCTTTAATGCAAGAAATCAAATTTGTCACAAATAATACAGGCATTGATATTGATAAAATAAATCGCTTAAAAGCATTGGCAGAAAAAGTATATGAACGCTGCGAAAGCGATAGAAGATACATGAGCAGTACTGGTCTAAATGACGATTATAATGAGCAATATAACTATTTATATCAAATCAATAACTCAATTGAATCTCTTTTAGATACGCTTAATTCACCTGCTATAATGCAGGCCGATAATGGGCTATCAAAAATAAATGAAAGCTTAAATACTTTAAATCAAGAATTGACTTTTTCTAAACTTGCAAAATCGCAATCTGATATTATTGATAAAATGCTATTAATTGAAGCGGAATATCAAAAAAACAACAATGATGAGCAAGCAATGAGAAATATGCGCAAATTAGAAAAATTAGACTCGCTATACACAAGCCAACCTGAACTAACTAAATCAAGCGCAGATATTAAAAATTTATTAAATATTTATCACGAAAAAATGCCTACCGACAGCAAATCCTCCAATGAATATAATCAAGATTTATCTCTTTCAGCTAATTTTGAGCACATTTTGACAGAAGAACAAAATGCTGTTTCAATGTTAATTAATAACGCAAAGGAATCTAATGATTCAAATTCTTATAATATGAATAATTTAGATTCATCATTAGATGATACATTCTCTTCATTACAAAACCTGGATAATTTATTTAATGAGACTGGTTCTATCTTAAATAAAAAAGGATTAGATATACTTGCAAATCTAACTAGATCATTTCGTTTAAATCAAGAAAGCTTCTGCACATCAAATGTAAACGCGAAACAAAATAATAAAAACGATAATTCTATTAATAGTAATGCAGAACATATATCTTCTCAAATCATTTACATAACAGCCACTTTATGCACTTCGACTGAAATAGATTGTTTATCCTCTGCTAAAAATCAGTTAGAAAAAGTAAAAGATTTAGCACAAAATATGCCAGACTTTTTGGGCGACTACATTATAACAATTGCGGATGTTGGAACTAGACCAGTAGAACATAGACAATCATTATTTAAAAAGTTAAATTATATAGAAACACCTAAATATCTTAACTCAATAGACAAATTAAAAGCTGACTGCAATAAAGTAGTGAATGAAATTGCGAATATTATGAACAAACAAAACTAAAAAATCTTAGAGGTCTAAGATTTTTTAGTTGCGATAACAAGAAAATGATTTTATATGTTAAACAAGATAGATATTAGATTTATTATTAACAAAAAGTTTTTTTGATAAATAAAATATTTTATTTTCTAAGCTGTTGGCAAAATTCTAGAAGTTGCCTCCCATTAATTTCTTCATCATAGCCATTTTGCCACCATATGCCTTAGGGTTTTTCATCTGTTCATGTGACTAGCGTCACATGTAATGACGACAGCTTTACCCTCAGTCATATTGTTGGCAAAATTCTAGAAATTGCCTCCCATTAATTTCTTCATCATAGCCATTTTGCCACCATATGCCTTAGGGTTTTTCATCATTTTCATCATCTCTTTTGATTGGTTGAATTGTTTAATGAGTTGGTTGACATCATTTACGCTGACACCTGCACCTTTGGCTATGCGCTGACGCCTACTACCATTTATAATGTCTGGATTTTGACGCTCTTTTGGCGTCATTGATTGAATTATTGCTTTATTTTTCTCCAACATTTTGTCGTCAATTTGGTCTTCAATTTGCTTTAATTTGCCACCCAACCCAGGCATCATTCCTAGTACGGTTTTTAGTCCGCCCATTTTCTTTAATGAATTTACTTGCTCAATATAGTCATTTAAGTCAAAACTATTTTCTCTAAATTTACGCTCCATTTCGCGCGCTGTTTTTTCATCCACCGCCTCTTGCGCTTTATCAATAAGAGTTAATACATCGCCCATACCAAGTATGCGCGATGCCATTCTGTCTGGATAAAAAGGTTCAATATCCGTCAACTTCTCGCCCACGCCGACAAATTTAATTGGCTTGCCGATAACAGAACGAATTGAAAGTGCCGCACCGCCACGCGTGTCGCCATCAATTTTGGTCAAAACAACGCCTGTGATGTCTAACGCGTCATTAAACGCGGTTGAAACTGACACGGCTTCTTGACCTATCATCGCGTCAATAACCAGCAAGATTTCGGTTGGGTTGATTAACTGCTTAATTTGCTTCAACTCTTCCATCAATTTTTCGTCTATCTGCAATCTACCAGCAGTATCTATGATGACATAATCAATCCCATATTTTTCAGCATATGCGATTGCCTCTTTGCAAGTTTTAACAGGGTTTTGTGTGCCGCGCTCAAAAACATCAATCTGAATAGATTTGCCCAAAACTTTCAATTGCTCAATAGCGGCAGGGCGATAAATGTCACAGCCCACCAAAATAGGTTTTTTACCTTCTTTCTTTAACTTTAACGCCAATTTGCCGCATAATGTAGTTTTGCCACTACCTTGCAAACCGCACACCATTATAATGGTTGGAGGCTTTGGGCTGATATTTAGTTTTTGATTTTCGCCACCCATAAGTTCAGTTAATTTGTCGCGTACGATTTTAATTACCTGCTGCGTTGGCGTTAAACTCTTTAAAATTTCTTCACCAACAGCAAGCTCGCTAACCTCTGCAATGAAATTTTTTGCAACCGTATAATTAACATCCGCTTCCAATAATGCCACTCTAATTTCTCGCATAGCCTCTTTAATCTCTAATTGAGTCAATTTGCCATGCTTTGTCATTTTACTAAAAATGTGATTTAATCGTTCGCTTAAACTTGAAAATAATGCCATAATTATTCCTCCAATTTTTGTATCAACTCTAATCTGGTCGCAATGCTGATTTCGCTGATTGGTTTATCTTCTAATATTTTTTTTATTTCTTCATCTCGCATAATAAAACCTAATTTCATTTCCATACTGCTTAGAGATTGTAGTGCGCTATCTAACGAATCTTTAACTGCTTGACGTGAAACGTTTAATTCTTCACTAATCTCTTGAAGTGATAAATTATTGTCGACATACATATTGACAATATCACGCTGTTTGGCTGTCAACATAGCACCATAATATTTAATTTGAATTGAAATTTTTATTCGCTCTTTTAAATCCATATTATCCTTTAAATT
>CASFFJ010000007.1 GCA_949293915.1 uncultured Christensenella sp. | reverse complement strand
ACAAATTAGTTGACTAACTAAAATAAAAAGATTATAATCATACAAAATAAGTCAACTAATTAAAATAAGTTGACCATTAAAAATAAAAAATTTTATGATATTATAGAATTTAGGAGTTATTAGTGAACGAAATAAAGATAAACGAACGTTTGGCTTTAATGGATTTTACTACCAGACTTGGTAAAATATTTTTTAATCTATCTATTGTCCTGCTTATAGTTGTCATTGCAGCGTTTTCAACAGCAATGATAGGTGTATTAATTTTATTGTTCGGTTTTATACTTATAATATTATCCTTTGGGACAATTTTTACTTTGGTGGATAATTATTTTGACAAACTAACTAATGTCTCTGGTATTACACTCGAAATATCAACTTCGATTTTACAATATTGGGATATTTTAATTATATCATCAATATTGCTCGCCGCTTTGTCAATAGTTTTATTGGCAATAGACAAACGACAAAAACACATTGCGCGCATAGTTATAGCCTCGATTATTGTTGGAATTGCTGTAATAGTTGCCATAGCATTTTTATCGGGGGTGATTAAATGAGAACGGTTAATTTAAAAATTCAAGGTGGCAATTCTAGCATCGCCTCATCAGTATTTATTGATAACAAAAAAGTGAAATTTAAAAAGAATCAATATGCTGCTTATGATGCCATCTATTCTACAGAAAAAGATGAGATTGAAATAAGCATATCTAAGCATCTGGAATTAGCAAGTAGACTATGGTGGTTGTACGCTTTGTTGAGTTATCTGGTTAGCATTTTTGGCATATTCAACCCACCATATAGCAAAGAATCATCAATGATTAATTGTAAGTTAAAAGTGAAATTAACAGACAATAATAATATTTTATTAAAAGTTAACAATTCAATCAACAATCCAAAAGCGGTTGAAGTTGTGACAAATAATGAATTTACAGAAATTCACAACCAAATTTATGTTGATAAAAAAATTAAAACTAGGCGAACAATTATAAAATTATTCACAATTTTGTCCTGGATTGCTATGGTTATTATTGTTATAAATATTCTAGCAAAAAGATTTTAAGGAGGCAGATAAATGAAAGTTTATATTAAAAATAAAATGTTTTCTTGGGGTGGAGGTTCATCTGTTATGGATGAAAACAAAAACCAACTTTATAAAGTAAAAGGTAAAGTATTCAGCGTTACTAAGAAAAAACGCTTGTACGACTTAAACGACAACAAACTGTACACAATTAGAAATAAATGGCGCGTATTCTTTAAAGGGTTAACCACTCCTAAAGCATATATTTATGATGCGGATGACAACAAGATTGCAACACTTACTACTAAATTCATCAACTTTAACAACGAGTACTTTGTTCAAAACTATAAAGATGAAATCAAGATTGAAGGCAAATTTGCTTCTCGTGAAATGAAGATTTTGCGCAATGGCGAGATTATCGGCTATATCACAAGAAATTTTGCAATCATAGGCGAATTCGATGATCGTTTCCAACTTGAAGCCAACGAAGAAGACATTCCTTTCTTAATCGCACTCGTTATTGCTATGGATAATATTATAGACAGTTATTAAAAATCTTTAAATTAAAAATTCAAATTAATACTCAAAAATCAAATACACAATTTAAAAACTTAAAACATAATAAAATTTTAAGTAAGAAGTAAATTTTAATACACAAAAAAATTATAACTCGCGTTATAATTTTTTTTAATGGAATTAAATTCTCACACCTTTTCTTTTAGATTCAAAAGGAAAATTTATTGATTCTAATTTTGCTATCTGTTCTTTAGATAACTTGCCTTCTTTGTATGCTGTTTTTTGCTTTTGAACCCAGACAGCAAGTGAGTTAATTTCTTCATCTTTATTAGTCTGGCTTGGATAATCATTATTTGTTTTAACATAGTTTACTAGTTCATTATATCGCGTATCCCAATCTTTGTATTTAGATTCAAAAGGAAAATTTATTGATTCTAATTTTGCTATCTGTTCTTTGGATAACCTACCTTATTTATATACTAGTTTTTGCTTTTGAACCCAAAAAGCAAGTGATCTAATTTCTTTGTTTTTACTTGTGATACTTGGATAAACGTTATTGTTTGTTTTTAAACACTCTACCAGTTGATTATATCTGATATCCCAATTATCAATAGAGTTGTCTAAATCTGTTAAATTTCTCAACAAATCAACATATTTACTATCTATTCCAAAGTCGAATTTAGGCATTTCGCGATTGAGTATTCTTTCGCCTTTTGCTGCGTAGCGTTGTCTTAATTTATCACCAATCTCTTCACTTAATGACAAAATATAGTCCAAGTTGCCAGATAGGTCAATACAAACTGGTGATTTATCATTAGAAGCAGACAGCGCTCTACCCAATTGTTCGAAGAACACTATATCAGAGTTTGTTGCTCTGCCCAAAATGACAGTATCCACCCCTTTTACATGCACACCCTCGTTATATTGGTTGATTGCCACCATTATGCGCGTTTTTTTAGACACATTATTCCCATCCAAATCTTTATCGTGATAAAATGCTTCGCGATTTTTCTCGCCATTTAAGTCATCACTGCTGGTTGAATATATTACAGCATCAGGGAATAGTGCTTGCAATTCTTCTTTCACATTTTCAATATTTCTAACGCCGGCTGTGCGACCAGTAGGCACAAAGTATATACATTTGGATTGTTTGCCTATATTATTTAATAATAGTTGTTTAGTATCATCACTTTTTAGCAAGTTGGCTGTCATACTATCCAATTCTTTTAAATATTTATCTTGCTCTTCTTTTGTATAATTGCTAGTTAGAATTTTTTCTTTTAATTCTAACATATAGCCATACAACTTAATTTCACTGGCTATATAAGTTGGCTTTTGCAATATTCCATCCGTAATAGCATCCGCAAGGTCGTAACTATGCACAATACTATCCGCAAATATAGGGAGTTCATCAACATCTATTTCTTCATCATCCAATTTGTTGCTTATCATTGATGGTGCGACATTCATAGCATAGGCTGTGCCTTTATCGCGTATAACATAGGCTGACATACCTAAAACATAAGCATCTTCGTGTGAATTGATTAAGTCGGTAACGCACTGTCCCCAAATTGGCGCGCCCATATGATGAAATTCATCCACAACAAGATAATCAAACTGCATATTTTGAATATCTTTTTTTGATTTATTTATAAAAGATTGATATGTTACAAACTCTATATTTAGTTTATCTTCTAAATCGTATTGATTTATAGTGTGTTGTATATGTTCTATAATTGCTAGCGTAGGCGCTATAAACAGCATTTTCTTAGGGTAAGTCTCTTTTGCTAAATTGATTGCTAGATATGTTTTGCCCGTGCCTGTTGCTTGAACTATTGATGATATTCTTTGCCCATTGTTAAAAGAGTCCACAATCTTATCATATGCTACTTTGTTGTGTGGATAAAGTTTAAATTTTGCCATTATTTCACCGCCTTTATGCCTATTGGCTTTTTGCTTACATCCAAATCAAAAAGCAAATAAACTTTATCATCACGATAGATTTTGACATTTTCTTCATTTTGTTTTTGTTCAAACTTTATGATTTTACCTTTAACTTCCACTTCAAAGCCAATGTTGGTTTTATATAAATCTAATACTTGTTCACCACTCACTGTTTCATCTGGGAGATATCTTCTCTTAACAATACCTAAAACTTTTTGCATACTTACCTTTAATCTATTCTACCACAGTCAACATAAATTTGTCTATTTGTTTTTTTTAACAAGCCATATATTCATAGTTTAAACAAATTAATCATACATTACATTTAACAAATACAAATATTCAGGCTTGGCAGTATAATTTGATTTATAACCATTAAATAGATTGCGCTTTAATTCATTTAAGTCTAATTTACCCTCGCCCAATTTTAACATTGTGCCTACAATATTTCTAACCATTTTGTACAAAAAACCATTACCAGTGATATAAAAATATAAATACATTCCATCACGCACTAATTGGGTTTTGTAGATTGTGCGGACATTGTCTTTAACTTCACTGCCACTAGATTTAAAGCCCGCAAAATCATTCGTTCCTTTCAACATTGTGATAAATTTTTTCATTGCTTTAAAATCGAGATTTGGACTTATGCGCAGTGCATCAGTATAAAGTGGTAAATCAATGTTTGAAATGTACATTTTGTACAAGTAAGTTTTCTTCTTTGCAGAATATCGCGCGTGAACTGTCGTTTCAGCTACGCTCAATACTCTAATATCTTTATCTAAAATTCCATTGAGCGAATGGACAAGTTTGTCATTATTAAATTTTTTGTCTGTCTCGAAATGCACTGTCTGCATATATGCGGACACCATCGCATCTGTCCTGCCAGATGCGACTGTGTCTACCTTTTCGTGCAACACTATTTCAAGTGCGTGGTTAAGTTCGCCTTGAATGGTGCGCGCATTGTCTTGAATCTGCCAGCCATTGTATGCCCTACCATTATAACTGATTATCAATAAATATCTCATATAAATATGATAACAAAAAATTTAAATTTTGTAAAACAACTT
>CASFFJ010000006.1 GCA_949293915.1 uncultured Christensenella sp. | reverse complement strand
CAATTATAATCTTGCAGTCATTTTATACAAGCAATTAAAAGTGTTACACAAGCTTACACGACCATATGTAAAAGTGTTACGTATTTCTGCAAGTATGTGTATGTCAGGCAAACGAATTTCGTTTGAAAATTATCAAAAAAATAATTTTGCTGTAATAATCAATAGTAATATATATGGTGCATCACACAAAGATATAGTGCTATCAGCATTTGTTGCCGCTAGTCAGAACATAGATGATTTTAGTTTAAACGAATGGGTGCGATACAAAGATATCGTGTCTGATGAAGATTTGGATGCAGTAAAAAAATTAGCAATTATTATAAAAATGGCATCTTTGCTAAATATTACAAATTCTAATTCAGTTAAAGATGTATCATGTGATGTATTAGGAGATACAGTAATTTTAAAAACAGAAGTTGAGCGTGACGCTACACTTGAAATTAGCCAAGCAATGACATTGTCAGCAGACTTTAGAAAAGTATTCGGTAAGAATCTACAAATTTTATAAAGTGAGGGGTGTATGTTTTCAATTGATTTAGCAATCAAGTTTGGTAGCAACGAAATTATTATTTATAGAAAAGGTATAGGTCTTGTTGCAAAAGAACCTGCCTTTTTAGCGGTTGAAGAGACAAATGATAAAATGAAAGTGCGTGCAATTGGTAAAAAAGCAGAGAAGCTTTTCTTATCCAGTGGCAATAACATAACTGTTTATCAACCTATAAAGAATAGCGAAATTATAGATGAAAAAATGGCTACCATATTATTGAGTGAAATTTTAAATGATACCATTCATGATAAATTTTTCTTAAACAAAATCAGTGCACTTGTTGCAGTACCTTGTGCGTTAAACATTGAACAACTCAACAAATTAAAAAAAGTTTTACAAAGTTCGGGCATTGGCAAAATTAGTTTTGTGCAAAATAGTGTTTGTGCTAGAGCTAACCTTGACAACCTTGATTCGCACTCTTACATAATGGTAGTAGATATTGGTAAATATTTGACTGACATCTCTGTGCTTAATGAATATAATTTTGTATTTGGCAGAATGTATTATATTGGTGGTGCGGATATGGATGAAAGTATAACCACTTTCATCGCTGATAATCACAATCTCACTGTCAGTGATATGACCAGCGAGGCGGTAAAAAATGAAATTGCTTCATTATATTTGCGTGATATGAATACGGCTGAATATATAGGAATTGATGATAATGATAAGTTTATTCGCAAGACTATTTCAGCTAGTGAAGTGCGCGTTGCGATAGAGAATGTTTATAATGAAATTTTCGAGCGAATAAAAAAAGTGTTAGGTCAACTCAACAAAGAAATTTATAAAGATGTATGTAATAATGGCATAATGTTCGTAGGTGGTTCTAGTACGATTGCTGGATTATATGAATACGCCAAAAAGAAACTTGAATTGCCTATCATAATCCCAGATGAACCAAGCGATATGGTTATTTTAGGTGCTGGTAAGTTGCTAGGAAATAACAAAGAATTCCTAAAAATTAATTACTAATTAATCTTTACACTATTTTGTCTAATATTAGCGAAGTTAAAAAATACTATTAAATTAACTTCGTTTTTTTTATAATTTGTGCTAGTTTTAGGTTAAGAATTCTATAAAGGAGTGTTTTATGGCAAGAGCGATTGTGATGACTTCAGGTAAAGGTGGAGTAGGTAAAACCACTGTAACCGCTAATATTGGCTTGCATTTGGCAAGCAAAAATTATAGAGTATGTTTGATTGATATGGATATAGGTCTAAATAATCTTGATGTTGTGCTTAATATGGAAGATAGAGTGGTGTATTCGTTGCTAGATGTCATAGAAAATCGTTGCAGATTAAAAGAAGCTTTGGTTCAAGATGATAATTATCCGCTTTTATTTTTGTTGTCTAGTGGTGGGCTTAATCAAAATTTAACGATAACTTTATCGCAAATTAAAACAGTCGTACAAGAATTACACCAATTGTTTGATTTTATTTTGATTGATTGTCCAGCGGGTATAGATGCAGGCTTTAAGCGTGCAGTATCCATTGCAGATGAAGCAATTGTAGTAACAACCCCACATATCAGCAGTATTCGTGATGCAGATAAAGTGATAACAATTTTATCTAGCTATGATATAGTGAGTAAGCGTTTCGTAATCAATCGCGCGCGTGGAGATTTGATTCAAGATAAAGTTATGTTTGATGTGTATGATATTGGCAAAACTTTGGGTATTGAATTTGGCGGAGTTATCCCAGAAGATGACTCTGTCATAACCAACACCAGTCAAACTATAAAGAACTATAAAATAGCGGTTAATCGTGCGTTTGAGATTCTCACAAACAACATAATTAACAACGAAAAAAAATTGTTTGATTGTACATACAAATACAAAGGATTTATAGGAACGATCAAGAAAATGCTAAAAAGGAGCGTGTGATGGACTTAAAAAAACGTCTTGATAATGTGTTAAATAAAGATAAAGAAAACAATCCTAAATATCTATGCAATGTGATTAAAAGTGATTTTTATTATCTGATAAATAACTATTTCGAAGTAGATTTTGATAATATAAATATTGATATTAAATTAAGCGAAAACAACGAATATATCATTGAATTAAATTGTGTTGGAGAGCGTGTTAAACTTATGAAATCAATCAGTTAATTGACATAAAATCAAATTAATTACATTAAAATATTTTATGAAAAAAATAAAAATAGGGACAAGTTTCATAATATTAGTTATCATATGTCTCATTTTTCATAATTTATTGGTTATAATGAACTATTTTTTAGCACTATTTTTACACGAATTAGCGCATTTTATTGTCGCTATTAAACGCGGATATACTATCAAGCAGTTTAGAATAGATTTGTTTGGAATGGCGGTTGATATAGATAGTGATATAAAAAGTCGCGATTGTTTTATTGTCAATTTTGCTGGTCCGTTGATGAATTTCATTTTATGTATTATTTGTGTTGTTGTGAGTTTAGTTGTGCCACAAACTTTAAATTATTTACAAACATTTTTTGTTGCAAATTTGAGTTTAGCGCTATTCAATTTAGTTCCTATTTATCCGCTAGATGGTGGCAAAATTTTTAGAGGTATGATTAAAGATGAGCGATTTTTCAAACTGGATTTTATAATTCGAGTCACGTTAGCGAGTGTTTTTTCATTGTTGTTTATTTTTTTAATATCAAACCCTAACTGGTTTTTCTTGCTTTTTGTCATATTTTTAGTCCAAACCAGAAATACTCAAACTAAATTTTCAAAGCGTAAAATTGACAAGATAACAATAAATGTATTGCGAGAAGATAGCACATTATATGATTCATTGCGATATTTAAACAGTAATGAATATTCAATTTTTTATATAAATAATTCATACATAGATGAAAATAATTTGTATGAATATTTTTTGCATTATCCATTAAATTATAAAATTATTGATATAAATAAAAAAAAGCGTTGACAAAAGTATAAATTATTGATATACTAACTAAGTAGTACCACATTGAAAAGGTTTAAAATTCGTAACTGATACCTTAAGAGTGAGTCTTTATAGGAGGTAACTAATGTACGCAATCGCAAAGATTTTAGGCAAACAATACAAAGTTGAGCCCGGTCAAACTATCACTGTTGACAGATTGAATTTGGAAGTTGGCGAAGAGGTCAGTTTTCCAGTTATGATGACTGTTGATGGCGCTAAGGTTAAGACTGGCAGTCCTTTAATCAAAGATGTTGTGGTTAAATGTAAGGTTTTAGCGCACGTTCAAGATAAGAAAATTGTTGTTTTCAAGTACAAACCTAAGAAGAACGAACGCAAGAAACAAGGTCATAGACAACCATACACTAAGATTATCGTTGAAAGTATTGGTTAATTATGATTAATATTTTGATTTGTAAACAAAATCACAACATTATCAGCATTAAGGTTAGCGGTCATTCAGGTTATTCAGTTGCAGGCAATGACATTGTGTGTAGCGCAGTGTCAACGATTATGCAAGCTACTGCAAATGGTTTAACTGAATTAGTGCGTGTACATCCTAAAATAACTATTAAAGATGATATACCACTGATGGAGATAGACATTACTAACATAGCTGATGATAATTCAGCGCAATACGATAAGGTGCAATTACTTATGCAGAATGCAACACTTAACCTTAAAGATATTGCAAAAAGTTATATGAAATATATTGATATAAAGGAGAAAGGGAATGATTAAGATTAATATTCAGTTGTTTGCCCACAAGAAAGGTGGCGGTAGCACCAAAAATGGCAGAGATAGTGAATCAAAGCGTCTTGGCGTAAAAGTCGGCGATGGTCAATTTGTGCACGCTGGCGCAATAATTGTTCGTCAAAGAGGCACTAAGATTTATCCATCTACTAATGTAGGTTGTGGTAAAGATTATACATTATTCGCATTGATTGATGGTATCGTACGTTTCAAACGTGATGGCAGAGGACGTAAGGTAGCCACAGTAGAAGCAAAAATTTAGTTTTATTAGGCGGTTTTATACCGCTTTTTTTATATTTAAAACAAATTAAATAATTTTTTTTATTTACATAAAAATATTTGTTAAGTTTTGACATATTTGTTATAATAACATTGTGAGGTATAATTATGACAAACGAAAAAGTTGTAAATGAAAATATATTAAACGAAATTGAAACATATTACAAAAGTTTCAAGGGCGACAAATGGAGAAATGAGATAGATGTCTCTGACTTTATAGACAATAACTATAAAGAGTACACTGGAGATGATAGTTTCCTAGTGGGTAAAAGCAAAAAGACTAATAAGGTTTGGTCACGTTGCGAAAAACTGCTTCAAATGGAGATGAAGAAGGGTCTTTTAGATGTTGACTTAAAACATTTGTCTGGCATTAATTCGTTCCCAGCAGGCTATATTGACAGAAAGAATGAGGTTGTTGTAGGTCTACAAACTGATGCGCCACTCAAACGAATTGTCAATGCGTATGGCGGAATTCGAATGGCAAATAATGCATTGAACGCATACAATAAGAAATTGTCTAGCGAAAACCAAAGTATATTCGACTTGCGAATTAGGAAGACACACAATGATGGTGTTTTTGATGCTTACACGCCAGATATTCGTCGTGCTCGCAGTGCTGGACTTATCACAGGACTTCCAGATGCGTATGGCCGTGGCAGAATTATAGGTGATTATAGACGCCTTGCGTTGTATGGTATTGACAAATTAATTACAGCGAAACAAAATGATATGTTGTCTAAAGAACTTTTAAATCTTGATAGTGAAGAAAAGATTAGACTACGTGAAGAAATTAGCGAACAAATCCGTGCGCTTAATGACATTAAAGCAATGGCTAAAACGTATGGTTATGATATATCTTTGCCTGCAAAAAATGCTCACGAAGCATTCCAATGGACATATTTTGCTTACCTTTCTGCCATTAAAGAGAATAATGGCGCAGCAATGAGCCTTGGCAGAGTTAGTACCTTCCTTGATATTTATCTAGAAAAAGATTTAAAAGCGGGCAAAATAACTGAAGTAGAAGCACAAGAATTAGTGGACCAATTTACAATCAAGTTGCGTCTTGTTCGTCATCTAAGGACACCAGATTATGATGAGATATTTGCAGGCGATCCTACTTGGGTTACTGAGAGTATTGGCGGAATGCTTGATGAAAAGCATAGTTTAGTTACAAAAAATTCATTTAGATTTTTACATTCGCTCATCAATCTTGACCCTAGTCCAGAGCCAAATTTAACAATTCTTTGGTCAACAAAATTACCAAAAAATTTCAAAAAGTATTGTGCCAAAATTTCAATTTTGACAGATAGTATTCAGTACGAAAATGATGATATTATGCGTCCAATTTACGGACACGATTATGCTATAGCGTGTTGTGTGTCAGCTATGCGTATTGGTAAGCAAATGCAATTCTTTGGTGCTAGATGCAACCTTGCAAAATCACTGTTATATAGCATAAACGAGGGCAAGGATGAAAAGAGTAAAAAACAAGTTGTAATGGATATAAATCCTATCACAGACAAAGTTTTAAAGTATGAGAAAGTAAAAAAATCATATTTTGAAGTGCTTGATAAAGTTGCGAAAACGTATGTTGATGCGCTTAATATAATACACTATATGCACGATAAATATGCGTATGAAGCGGGACAAATGGCTTTCCACGATAGTTTTGTTGAACGTTTGATGGCATTTGGTGTGGCTGGTTTAAGCGTGGCGACCGATTCGCTCTCTGCTATAAAATATGCAAAAGTTAGTCCAATTCGTGATGAAAACAACATTGCGGTAGATTTCAAGATTGAGGGTGAATTCCCTAAATATGGTAATGATGATGACAGAGTGGATAAGATAGCGGTTGAAATTTTAGAGCATTTTATTTCATCAATCAAAAAACATAATTTGTATAGAAAAGCGAAGCATACTTTGTCAGTTTTAACCATTACTTCCAACGTTATGTATGGCAAGAAAACAGGTAGCACACCAGATGGTAGAAAGGCGGGCGAACCATTTGCTCCGGGCGCTAATCCAATGCACGGCAGAGATGATAGTGGAGCACTTGCATCACTTAATTCAGTCGCAAAGATTCCGTACGAAAATTGCTGTCAAGATGGTGTGTCTAACACATTCTCAATTATACCTAATGCGCTTGGTCACGATATGGATAGTAGGGTAAATAATTTAGTTAAAATTTTAGACGGATATTTTGTCCAAAAAGCACACCATATCAATGTAAATGTTTTGGATAGAGAGAAACTTATTGATGCTATGAATAATCCTAATAAATATCCAACACTTACAATTAGAGTGTCAGGTTATGCAGTTAATTTCAACAAACTTTCACGCGCACATCAAGAAGAAGTGATAGCACGTACATTCCATCAAAATATAACTAGTTCAAAATAATTAGGTGTTTATGTCTGAGATTATTGGTAATATTAATAGCGTAGAAAGTATGGGGTTGGTGGATGGTCCGGGCATTAGATATGTCGTGTTTTTGCAAGGATGCGAACTTAGGTGTCTGTACTGCCACAATCCAGAAACTTGGGATAAAAATAAGCAAGTTTTAAAAATGACACCACAACAATTAATCAACAAAATAGTTCGTTTTAAAAGTTATTTTGGCGAAGATGGAGGAGTTACTTTTTCTGGTGGCGAACCACTTTTACAACCAAAATTTTTAACAGAATGTCTTAAATTATGTAAGCAAAAAGGTATAAATACTGCAATAGATACTGCTGGTGTGGGCTTTGGCGATTATGATGAAATACTTAAATACACCGATTTAGTTATTCTTGATATAAAAGCGGTCAAACCAAAAGATTACGAGCAGATAACAGGACAAAAGATGATGCGTTTTAACGAATTTTTGTCCGCGTGTATAAGAAACAACAAGCATTTATGGTTAAGACAAGTCATAGTACCTAAAATTAACGATACAGAAGAGAATATACATAACTTAAAGAAGTTTATTTCAAATATTCCAAACGTTCTTAAGGTTGAACTTTTGCCTTATAAAACGATAGGTGTTGATAAATACAAACAATTAAACATTCGTTATCGCTTATCAGATGTTCCTGATATGGATGAACAAAAGTGCAAAGCGCTAGAAAAATTATTGTTAATATAGTTACATTAGATATTAAAGTTACAAAGATTTGTAATAAAAAAACATATGTATTTTACATATGTTTTTTCATAATAAATTTAATTAATTTTTATTCAATTTTTTAACATCCATAACTCTATCATGAGGGATAGGTTTCCATTCCACTTTTACAAACATTGCAATTATCATAGACCATTTACCAATAATATCAAAAAATGGGAACATTAAAGTGTAAAATAATATTTTAAAAAAATTATTATTTTTAAAGAAATTGGTTTTCTTGCCATACCAGATAGCGACCTCAACCACATCTATCATTTTCTTTCCCCAATTTTTCAGTAAGCCTATGGCATACGAAACAACAATTCCCCAAATGACACCAAGTACATTACACGCAATGATACCTAAACATATTTTCAATATATATACTAAAATTTTTCTGAAAAATGATTCAATAGAATAAGGAAAATTTAACCAGAAACAATCGTAAGAAATTGCGAAATTTTTATTAAATTTCAACATATTTTTAATTAATTTGGGTTCATTTTCCACAGTCGACTGTAAATGACCTTTTGCCCAACGTAATCGTTGTCTTAATGCAATTTTTAATTTATATGGTTGTTCATCATAAAATACTGCATCTTCGCAATAACTAATTCTATATCCTTGTACGACAGCATCTGTACAAAATGCTCTATCTTCTGTAAGAGAAGTGTATTTCCAACCATCTTTAACAAGTTCATTAGCGAATAAAAAGCCTGTTCCTTGAATTCTGCAAGCGAGATTAACTATACTTTTACCTCTGTTTTCTTTAAGACAAGTACGCAACCAGTGCATAGCGTATGAGTATGATATCCAATTTTGCATTGTGTTTTTTGAATTTCTAAAAGAAGTGACAATCTTATTACCCGCATCAAATGCTTCATTCATTTTAGTGATATAGTTTGGATTTAATATATTGTCAGCATCAAAGATAAAATACCCTTCAAAACTTTCAATACCATAATCCTTCTTTATTTGTTCAAAAAGGTATTTTAGTGCAAAACCTTTTGTTCGTTCTTCTGGACAATCTCTGACATACAATTTAACATTGTTGCATTGTGTTTCATTAATATAATCTTTTACCACATCAACTGTCTTATCAGTGCAGTTATTGGCAATAATAAACAAAGTGATTTTATTTTGGTCATAATCTTGATTATGTATGCTTTCTATAAGATTTCTAATAACTTTCTCTTCATTTCTTGCAGCAACACAAATCGCATATTTATGTTTTGTGTTCGTTGGTTGAAATTTCTTTCTAGAAAACAATCCTACAAGATGAACAATTTTTTTATAAAAGGTTAATATTGTTAAAATTGTACCAATTGTTGCACAAATGCTAATTAATACTCTCATGGTTGCATTCTAACATATTAAAAATAAATTTACAAACATTTTTATTTATGTAACAAAAAATATATTTCAATAATATTTATAAAAATACAAAAATTTCAAAAAAATTTCAAAAAAATTTCAAAAAAAGTGTCAAAAACACTTGATTTTTTTTAGCAATGTGCATAAAATAGAGTTAGCAGTCGAAAATAAAGAGTGCTAATTCTTGGAGAAAAAATATGAAAGTAGAGGATAAAAATAAAAGGAAACACGACATAATTTTGTATGCGGTAGATGATTACATAAAGAATGCTCAACCAGTTACTAGCGCATCGCTCAATGCCCATTTTAATAATTTATCTTCTGCAACATTACGCAATGAACTCAATGCGCTTGAGAGTATGGGGTATTTTAAACAGCTTCACACTTCAGGTGGCAGAGTGCCAACCAATTTAGCATATAAAGAGTATGTTAACAATTTGTTAAATAGTGATGGACTTGATTATAACGCTGTTGAGAAAGTTATATCTTCATATGAAGACAAATCGGTAAGTCTTGTTTCAACTTTGTCCACATTAGCAAAGCGGTTAAGCAAGGCAACCAACTGTCCAACAGTACTTGTTAAGCATGGGTTACAAAATTTGACTATAATTAATATACAAATTATACCGTTAATTCAAAAAGATGCGCTATTGTTGGTTGAGACGAATGGCGGAATTATTGATGACAATATTGCGCTAGACCCAAATATTGAGCGTTCGGCGTGTATTGAGGCCAGTGAATATTTGACTGGGCATTTCAAAGGTCAAACCATTGGATATTTTGTAGACAATATCAATGATGTATGTTTAAAGGCTGGTAGGCAAATTATCGAATTTAGAGACCTTATTGATAATATTGCAAAGTCGTTGATAGCATTTATAAAAGCCAAATGTGACATCAGTAACGAAAATCCAACGAAATTTTTAGATGGTATGACTAAATCTGAATATGATGACACCAAGAATGTATTTGAGTTTTTAAACGACAGCGAAAGTGTAATTGATGCAGTGACCGAGACAAGCGACCTTAACTTCACAATAGGGGAAGAAAACGAACAGTCTAAACTAAAAGGTGGTATGATGCTGAGCGCTCCAATTGTCATTAATGGCGTTCCAATAGCCAGCCTTGCGTTAGTTGGGCCAAAGCGAATAGATTACGCCAATGTTGCCGCTGCACTCAAATTTATAGTGGGGCAAATTAACAACTTTAAAGGAGGTAGTTAGTGAATAAAAAAGATGATGACAAGAAGTGTAAGTGCGGTTGTGGTCAAGATTTAGATGATATGGTTGATTATAATTATGATGATGGCTACGATGATGACAATGCTAAAAAATCAAATGCCGACAATGATAAAAAATGTAATTGCGATGACGATTGTGATGATGATTGTGATTGTAATGATGATTGTGAAGATTGCGACCACGATGAATGTGAGCACGATGATAAATGTGATTGCGATGATGATGAATGTGATTGCAATAACGATGATAATAAATGTGATTGCGATAAAGATGATGAATGTAAATGTAAGAATAAAGACAATTATTTCCAAGATTTACTTCGTGTTCAAGCAGAGTTTGACAACTATCGTAAACGTATGCAGACAACCATCAGCGATGCACGAACGGATGGCTTTATTGATGCGATAGAACAATTCTTGCCAGCCATTGACAGTTTCAAAATGGCGACTGAGATGATTACAGATAAGAACACTTTAATGGGTATCAAGTTTATAGAAAAAGGTATCCTTGATACACTTAGCAAAATGGGTGTAGAAGAAATTGATGCTACTGGTAAATTCAACCCCGAACTGCACCAAGCAATTGACACAGATAGCACTAGTGACCTAGAATCAGGTATGATAACTAAACTAGCCAGTCGCGGTTTTAGTTACAAAGGCAAAGTGATTAGATATGCACAGGTGGTGGTTAAAAAATAATGAAAAATAAATTTTGTGTTAAATCAAAGCACGGTTTATTTGAACAGAACACTTATATTGTTGAATCAGAAGCTGGCTGTGTGCTAATTGATGCAGGTGTTCCACCAAATGATATAAGGATGCTAACAAATAAACAGATTTTAGCAGTATTTATAACTCATTCACATTTTGACCATATATATTATATTGAAGATTATGACAAAGAAAACATTCCAATTTATGCTTCAATTTACGCGAGTGAAAATATGCTTAACGAGCGCTTAAACGTAAGCATAATGGAAAAGCCAAAGAAATATAAATTGTCGCATATCAACAATATTTGTGATGGCGATGAAGTCAAAATCGCTGATATAAAAGTGAAATGTATATCTTCGCCCGGTCACACTTTAGATGGGATGAGTTATCTAATTGGCGATATGCTGTTTAGTGGCGATACGCTGTTTGCTGACTCAATAGGCAGAACAGATTTTAGCAATTCAAACGAAAACGATATGCTAAAAAGTCTAATAAAATTGAATAATCTAGAATATAATACGCTGTTTTCCGGACATGGCAGGGTGAGCAATAAGCAAGAACAAAATCAAAACATTCCGCAATGGATAAGTTATTTAAAGAAATAAAATGAACTCAATTATTGAAATAAATTTCAAATTCACAATGTAAAAGTCAATTTGCAATTAAAATTGCAACACACGAAAAAGAGTATAGAAAAATTATATGTCGATCGTAAACTCACAGACATATAATTAATCCAAAATTTTATACTCTTCAATAAATTTTTACTTATTCGTAAACTCATAAGTTTTCGCACATTTCTTATCGTTTATGCAAATAAATTTGCAACACTCAAAAATGTGCTATCACTCACGAAAGTTCGTGAAAAAATTTATTTTAAGGAGCAAAAAATTATGGGAAAAATTATTGGTATTGATTTAGGGACAACGAATAGTTGTGTGGCTGTTATGGAGGGTGGTCAACCTACTGTCATTCCTAACAGCGAAGGTGGAAGAACTACTCCTAGTGTGGTAGGCTTCAAAGATGGCGAAAGGTTGGTAGGTCAAGTGGCAAAGCGTCAAGCGGTTGCAAATCCTGACAAAACTGTCATTTCAATCAAGCGCGAGATGGGCACAGATTACAAAGCAAAAATTGGCGACAAGAGTTACAGCCCAGAAGAAATCAGCGCTATGATTTTGACAAAACTTAAACAAGATGCTGAGGCATATCTTGGCAGTCCAGTAACGCAAGCAGTTATCACAGTGCCTGCATATTTCAACGACTCTCAGCGTCAAGCAACAAAGAATGCAGGTAAAATTGCTGGGCTTGAAGTTTTGCGTATCATCAACGAGCCAACCGCAGCCGCGCTTGCATACGGTCTTGATAAGCAAGACAGAAAAAATCAAAAGATTTTAGTATACGACCTTGGTGGCGGTACATTTGATGTGTCAATTCTAGAAATTGGCGATGGAGTATTCGAAGTATTGTCAACAAATGGGAACACTCGTCTTGGCGGTGACGACTTTGATAACCGCATTATGAATCTTTTAGTTGATGAGTTTAAAAAAGAAAATGGTATTGATTTATCAAACGATAAGCTTGCAATGCAAAGACTAAAAGAGGCTAGTGAAAAGGCAAAAATCGAACTCAGCACGCTCACTCAAAACACAATCAGTTTGCCATTCATCACAGCAGACGCAACCGGACCTAAACATCTTGAATACACACTCACTCGTGCAAAATTCGAGAATATGATTGCCGACCTTGTAGAAGAAACGCTTGTATGCACTCGTAATGCATTAAAGGATGCAGGTTTAAATAAAAATGATATTGCTAATGTTGTGTTAGTCGGCGGTTCAACTCGTGTTCCGTGCGTGGTGGAGGCGCTTAGCAAAGAAATTCCAGTTACACCATTTAAGGGTATCAACCCAGATGAGTGTGTGGCTGTTGGCGCTGCTATTCAAGCGGGCGTATTGGGTGGCGAAGTAAAAGATGTATTGCTTCTTGATGTAACACCATTGTCGCTTGGCATTGAAACGCTTGGCGGAGTATGCACACGCTTAATCGAGCGTAACACCACTATTCCTACCAAGAAATCTCAAATATTTAGCACAGCGCAAGACAATCAGCCAGGCGTTGAAATCAATGTATTGCAAGGCGAGCGTGAATTCGCGGCGCAAAATAAATCACTTGGTAGATTCCAACTCACTGGTATTCCACCAGCACCACGCGGAGTTCCACAAATCGAAGTTACATTTGATATTGATGCAAATGGCATTGTAAATGTTAGCGCTAAAGACCTTGGCACAAACAAAGAGCAAAAAATCACAATCACCGCTTCAACCAACCTTAGCGAAGAAGAAATCAACAAGGCAGTAAAAGAAGCAGAACAATTTGCAGAAGAAGACAAGAAAAAGCGTGAAGTAATTGATTCTCGCAATGGCTTGGATGCAATGGTTATGAACATTGAAAAGGTTATGAAAGACAACGCTGACAAACTTAGCGAAGAAGACAAGAAACAACTTACAGATGCGTGCGAAGAGGCAAAGAAACACCTAACTAGCGAAAGCCTTGACGAAATCAAGAAAGCAACAGAAGATTTGACTAATGTATCAAATACAGTATTCACAAAAATGTATCAAAATATGAGCCAAAATCCACAAGCAGATGCAAACGCAAATGGCAATAACGAAGGTTCAAATGACAAACCAAAAGATGATGGCGACCCAGAAGTAGTGGTTGAATAATATGACAAAAGTTTTAATCATTGTTGATATGCAAAAAGGTTTTAAATCACAAGAAAATCAACATATATATAAAAACATAAATAAGATTGATTTTAAAAATTATGAGCATATTTTTGCTACAAGATTTATTAATAAAAAATCAGTTAATCCAAACTATCAAGAAGTTTTAAATTATAACAAAATGATTACAGCAGAAGATACAGAACTATCTCAACTTGATTGTAACTATGTTGAAATAGAAAAAACTTCATATAGTTTACCCCAAAAAGCGCTAGAAGACATCAAACAAATCTACGAAAACAGTGAGGATAAAGAAATCCATATTGCAGGTACAGACTATGATAGTTGTGTACTTGCAATAGGTTTTCAGTTGTTCGATAATGGTTTAATTCCTCGTTTTTATAGAGATGTAATAAGTGCACGCAATGTTAGGATTAAATTAGATGACTTTGAAAAAATTTATACGAAAAATTTTGGCAATAACTGTTTCATAAAATTATAAAAGGGAATTATGGCAAACAAAGATTATTATGCAACCCTTGGTGTAACTAAGTCGGCAAGCGATGATGAAATTAAGTCTGCTTATAGACAAATGGCAAAAAAGTATCACCCCGACTTAAACAAAACACCTGAGGCGGCTGAAAAATTTAAAGAGATTAATGAGGCGTATTCAGTGCTTAGCGATAAGCAAAAGCGCGCCAACTATGACCAATATGGCAGTGCGGATGGACCACAAGGCTTTGGTGGTGGCGGTTTTTCAGGCGGTTTTGATGGCGGGTTCGGCGGCTTTGAAGATATTTTTAACATTTTCACAAATTTTGGCGGTGGTGGCTCTGCTGGCACTAGGCGCGAAGAGGGTGATGACATTGGGCTTAAACTAGTTCTGTCGTTCACTGAGGCTGCGTTTGGCTGCGAAAAAGAGATTCAAGTGACACGTAAAGAGCGTTGTAAAGATTGTGGCGGAACGGGTGCAAAATCGTCTAGCGATTATGTGACTTGTAGCGAATGTAATGGCGCTGGGCGTGTGACACACACGCAACAGACTTTGTTTGGTATGACGCGAACAACTGGCGTATGTAGGAATTGTAATGGTACAGGTAAAGTGGTTAAAGACAAATGTCCTAATTGCAAAGGTAGTGGATTAAAGACTGTTCAAGCAAAAGTGAAAGTAAAAGTTCCAGCCGGCATAGACAATGACCAAACAATTCGCGTGCGCGGCGAGGGCAATCAAACAGCATCAAATAATGGCGTTCCTGGCGATTTGCTGATTAATATAACAGTCAACAATCACTCACTTTTAGTGCGAAAAGGTTTTGATTTGTATGTAGATGTGTATGCGCCAATCACGACACTAATGTTAGGTGGTAAAGTTACAATTCCTACCCTAAAAGGCACACAAACGATAGATGTTGCACCGCTCACTCAATCTAACACAAAATACACCTTAAAAGGTAAAGGAATCAAGTACTTAAAAGGGTTTGGCAGTGGCGACCTTATCGTTACGCTGAAAGGCGAAATGCCAAAAGATGTAGACAAGTCAACTATTAAACTTATTAAAGAATTGCAAGATACAATCAGCGATAAGGCATATCCAAAGACAAACAATTACAACAAAACATTAGATGATTAAAAAGGGCAGTACGCTCTTTTTTAATACACTTAACAAAATTATTTTATAAAAATGATAAACAATTTATATTTTCATTATTCTATTTTTTAATCAAAAATTCAAAATATAAACATTGGGTATGATAAAAATAATATAAAATTTTAAATTAAAAATTTTGATTATCTAAATTTGTTGCGATATTAATATAGTTTTTCTTTTTGCGTTTTGCGTATTGCATTGCTTTGTATGCGCCACTTTTTTCTGTGTGCGCAACATAAAAAATCACAAAATCACTCTGCTCAATCATTTCGCAGTTACGATAATATATTCGTTTGTACCACCAATCAAACGCTAAATCTAGATATATGTATTCTTCGTATTCAGTGTTTCTAAGCCAACTAGGGCGCTTGATATACCGCTGATGCCTAGGGTCAGTTAAGCAAAATACTCGTTTAATGAACGGGTATTTTTCTTTAAGTTCGCTAACAATCTTATAGCACAAATCATCAAACATACCAAGCCCACCGAAATAAAAAACACCAAAACCTTCATTTGTCACCAATTCTTCAATCTTAACTCTCAACCGACCAATCAATTCATCAGTTATAACAATCTCACTATGTCCAAAAAACGAACAGATTTTATAATACTTCGTCATATTGATATTATAGCATAAAATTAAAAAATATCAATACACCGAAGTATATAAATTAATAATTTATTTAACATATAAACATACTTCAATACATTGAAAGGAGTTTATATGCTATTAAAAGATGGTGTGGCAAAAAGAATTAAAGCAATAATGAAAGAAAAAGGTATTACTCAATATCAATTATTTAAAAATAGTGGTGTACCACAATCTACTATTAGTACTATTCTAAATTCGGAAACAAAAACAGTTAAATTAAGTACAATTTATGACATTTGCTGTGGTTTAAATATTGAGTTAAGTGAGTTTTTTAATATCAATTATTTAAAAACTGAAAATCTTGATGACTAATCTATCAAAAAACTTAGTGTGGTGATATGTTTTATCTTATATATTCCACATGTTTTCTGAATATTAGTTTTAATATAGGGCACAAGAATTTAGGTGCTTTCCAACAATATATTTTCATACTATTATATATTATCTTTCCAACCATTTTGTTAATACTTGACAAATGCTATAATTGAGGTTATAATATTTTTAGATTATGAAAAAATAACAAAAAAATATGCGCAAGAATTTGAAGATAAATGTGCAATAACAAATGCTCATGGGTTTTTAAAGTTTTTAACAGAAGTTGATTACAATAATATTTCTAATCTGGATTTGATTACAGCAGTAGAAGATAGCATTACTTTTAAACCAACTAATCCAGAAAAGCCTATGCAATTAGATGAAACGATAATCAAAGAATATATGAATAAATTTTATTCGTTATATTTACCTAAAAAAGCAGAGCAAGTAAAGCAAATTTTAGATAAAACGCATCCTTATTTCATTGATACTGATGGCAACAGTCATGTTAATTTTATTAATGCACAACCAGGGGATTCTTGCACTAGCAATGTTGGACATAGTGGAAGAAATTCGTATTTAGATTTTTATGTGTATATACATAATTCAGTTGATGATTTAAGAACCACCGCACACGAGCTTAGTCACGCACTTAGTTCACATCATCAGCAAAAAGTAAAGATGATTCGCGCAAATGTTGAACAAGACAAAATTAATAAATTTGTCGCTAAGAATTTTGAGCGTGACTGCGTTGGTGAAATTGAAAGTCATATTATAGAAAAACTTTTTAATGAATTTTTATTAGAAAATGGAATATACTCTAAACATGACATTAAAAATTACGAAAATGATAGCCAAGATAATTTATTACATGACATCAATTTAATACGAGAAGAGCGCGATATCATTAGAAAACTGCCAAAGCCTGTAACATACGAAAGTTTAAAAACTTTAGTTGATAATATACAGAAAAACGAACAAGGTAGACTTATTGAACGAGTAGAAAAGATGCACGATGATAAAGGTAAATTTAGTTCACATATGTTTAGATATGTTGTGGGGCGAATAGTCGCTGACCAGTGGTTTAAGCGATATCAAGAATGTGACAAACAAGAAAAACGCGAAATGTTAGCCAACTTTCAAGATTATTTAGATAATACGCACAAACTAGATTTAGATAGTGTATGCGAATATTTGTTAGAACAAGACTTTGCTTGTGTTGTGGAAGATTTTGTTCTAGATAAGTACAACGAAAAGAAATCTGCAAAAACAATCTAAAATTATTTAAACAAAAAAGCCTAAATAGAGTGACTATTTAGACTTTTTTATGCTTAAATTTTGCTTTAAGAACAAGATTTTATTTAGCGAACTAACAGATTTAAAATTATTTGCTTTCTTTCTTCATTGTCTTGATGCAACGAGAGCAAACATTTTTCTTACACTTTTTGCCATTTACTTCAACTTCTACCTTTTGAAGATTGGCTTCATATGTTCTCTTTGTATGACGCATACTGTGGCTAACATTGTTGCCACTAGTAGTACCTTTACCACAAATTTCACAAGATTTCATAAAGACCTCCGTATTTTTGTTTTTATTACTCGCATATATTAGCATAAAATTATAAAAATAGCAAGTATTTTTGAAAATTTATAAAAAATGTTTGATTTATTTTAAAATGTGTTATATAATAAACTTGGAGAGTATAATGAATCTTGCTACATTTAATTCATTTGGCAAAATAACAATTAGCAAGCGTGCAATCAGTAAGGTTGCCGCTGTTTCTGTTATGGAATGTGTTGGGGTAGTGGGGTTAGTTTCACAGCGTAGTTTTTTTAAGGGGAACGCAATTACAACTGCGCATAGGGGTGTTGTTGTGACCTCTCTAGAAAATGATAGTATGAAGATAGATGTCTATGTTATAATGCGACATTGCGGTGTTTCAGCTTCTGCTGTTAGTGAGTCAATTAGGCAGAGTGTGAAATACTCCGTGGAGCGTTTTGCTGGTATGGTAGTGAAACAAGTTGTTGTTCATATCGTAGACGTTCGTGTATAGGAGTTTAATATATGGGTAAAACAATTAACGGTGCAACGTTAAGGAAAATGTTTGTCAATGCCTTTTCTTTAGTCGAAGAGAACAAGGCGCAAATTGATGCTTTGAATGTATTTCCAGTGCCAGATGGAGACACTGGTACTAATATGAGTTTAACACTCAAAAGTGCTGCTAGTGAGATGAATACTTGTGAATCAAATACAATAGAAGGTATTTGTGTTGCTTTTAATCGTGGAGCACTTAAAGGCGCGCGTGGTAATAGTGGTGTCATTACATCACAAATTATTAAAGGTATTTGTTCTGTCTTAATGTCTTGCAGTGCAGAAATAAATATTAAAGATTTTGCTAAGGCTATACAGGCGGGCAGTGATATGGCGTATAAGGCAGTTACTGTTCCAAAAGAAGGCACAATATTAACTATTATTAAGGCGATGGCAGAGCGTGCAAAACAAGTTCAAAGGTCGGCTAAGACTTTTGAAGAATTTTTGCACGAAATCCTTGCTCACGGCGAAAAAACACTTCAAATGACACCAGATATGCTTCCAGTATTGAAAAAAGCGGGCGTTGTTGATGCTGGTGGACGTGGTTTAGTGTTTATTTTTAGTGGTTTCTATAAGGCGCTCACTGGCGAAATGGCAGAGATTGAGTTTGTTGACAATGTTGAAAAAGATGTCACTAGCGAAGACTTGCACGTTAATTATGAGACACTTGCAGACATTAAATATGCTTATTGTACTGAATTTTTCGTTATAAATATTTACGACAAGACAACAGATGCGGATATCAATACATTAAGGTCACGACTTTTAGAAATAGGCGATTGTGTGCTGTGTATTGGCGATTTGCAACTCATTAAAGTCCATGTTCACACTAATGAACCTAATAGAGCGTTGGGGTATGCACTTCAATTGGGCGAACTTAATGGTGTTAAGATTGAGAATATGCTTGAACAAAATCGCCAACTTCGTAAAATGCAAGAGAAAAAACCTATTAAAGAATATGGTATGATAGCGGTCGCAGCAGGCGAAGGGTTAAATAATGTATTCAAAGATATCGAAGTCGACTATGTTATTAGCGGTGGACAAACAATGAACCCAAGCGCAAACGATATTGCTACCGCGGCGGATAAGGTTAATGCAAAGAATATATTTGTTTTCCCTAACAATAAGAATATAATTATGTCAGCAGAGCAAGCAAACGATATCACGGACAAAAATCTTATTGTAATCCCAACTAAGAGTATTCCAGATGGTATCAGTGCAGCACTTGCTTTTGATGCTACTAGTTCAATTGATGAAAACAAGTCTAATATGATAGAAGCAGTCCAAAACGTGCGTTCTGGTAGCGTGACATATGCTGTAAGGACAACAAATGTTGATGGACTTGATGTCACAGTGGGCGATATTATGGGCTTGGATGAACATTCAGTTTTAACTATCGGTAAGGATATCACAGACACAACTTTTGATTTGATAAGTAAAATTATTTCAAGCAATTCTAGCAATATTACATTATTCTATGGCGAGGGAGTAACCGAAGATGATACTTCGTTATTGCTTTCAAAATTAGAGGCAAAATATCCAAACGTTGATGTTTCATTCGTGTATGGCGGACAACCTGTCTATTACTACATTGTTTCTATTGAATAACAAAAATACGCTATATTGTGTTACTATGTAAATTTATTACTACATATTGTATACAATATAGTTTTTTATTTTTATGAAAATATCTCCTTTGAGTGTAAAAAAGTAACAAAAAAATTGACAAAATTTGTAAATAAAATTTTAATATATTTTTGTTTTAAAATCTAACTTTTGCACATAATAACAGTGTAGGAATCTACAAAAAGGAGAATAAAATGTTTGGTAAAAAATCAAAATCAAAAATGGAAAACTCAGTTGAAAGCGTAAACTCAAAATCTTGTGGTGCAAATTCAAGTACTGCTAGTTCAAACAAGGCTATGCACAACACTAAAGCAGATGCAAAATCATCATCTGCCAAAGCTTCTAGTTCAAAAATGTCTAGCAATAAGGCGTGTGGAACTAGGAATACATCAAACACAAGTGCAACTGAAACAAAATAATTATAAAAAAGGTATGATTGCATACCTTTTTTAATATTGATTTAATGCCTAATATAGTGTCAAAACGCTCACATATTCTCATTTTGCTTAGCGCAAAATTTCGGTTTTTGCTCGGTTTTTCCTTATTCACATTCGAAGCAAGTTCTTATGGGAGCCCTTGTGGTTCAAATCTCATCACGACTTTATATTTTATAAAATTAATAAATAAAAAAACTTGGTTTCCCAAGTTAAGTGGAGCGGAAGACGAGATTCGAACTCGCGACATTTGCCTTGGCAAGGCAACGCTCTACCACTGAGCCACTCCCGCACGTCGCAAACTGCGCTTTTGCCAATTTGCTATCGTTTCACTAGCGCAAATATAGGCTTGATGCTTGTTTGTTACATAATTTCTTATGTTATAATTGTATCATAATGTTAATACAATTATGGTGGGAGATATAGGACTCGAACCTATGACCCTCTGCTTGTAAGGCAGGTACTCTACCAACTGCGCTAATCTCCCATACGTGTTGTACTTAACTAATATATCATATTTTTCAATTTGTGTCAACGATTTTTACCAACATTTTTATTTTTTTAATTTTTAATGATTTAAATCATAGCTATTATTAATTTAAAAGTTGTTTTATATTTTTATGTAATCAGCTAGTATAATTTTACTGATAAATAATTAAGCGTAAAAGATTGAGTTTATTGTTTATTTTTCTACGTTTAGTTTTAAACGAGTTATTTTAATATTTGACAACGAATAAATTTTATTAATTTGTGTTTTTGAGTTGTTTTTATATCAGCTTATCAAATATAGATTTAGTTATACTTGCTATTTTTTTTATTTCATCTGAATTTGCAACATTTAATTTTTTTATATTTGGTAGTCCCCAAACATTAAAAATTTTTGGACCTATCCATTCGCAATAATCTGTTTTGATAAATACACCTTTTAATATAGACAAAGATGCTTTTTTAGGTTGCATAAAAATTAATTTCATTGGATGTTTTATTATTGCAAAAATGACTTTGGGGTAGTGAGCAGTTATATTGGTAAATGTGATTCCAGGATGAACGATAGATAAACGAACATCTTTTTCGTTCTTAAATAATTCAAATAAAGCAAATGTCAAAAATCGTTTTGAATTGCCATATAT
>CASFFJ010000005.1 GCA_949293915.1 uncultured Christensenella sp. | reverse complement strand
TTTAATAGCATAACTGTCATCTTGGCTTAACAACGCCACCAATATGTGCTCAGGTGCAATAAATGGACTGCCCGTACGCTTAGCAACACTGCCTGCAATCATCAATAATTCTTGTGTCCTAGGTGTCATATTCACTGCATTTGAGGGCAAATCTCCACCAATCTGCTTTAACACATCATCAATTATTTCGCTATCAACATTGTATGATGATAATAGTTTTTTGGCTTTGCTTTCAATTTTAGTTAGTGCGTACAAAATATGCTCAGTGCCTAAGTCTTTACCAAATCTACCCGCAGATTTTGATGCAGTTTGCATAATTCTGCTGGATGTGTCATTTAAATTATACATATTACACTCCTTTTATAATTTCTTTTGTTTTTTCTGCCAAAGTCTTTAATTCATCTTTAGTGATAAAATCTTCATTTGTGTCGTTTACTAATGCTTGCAATTGGTTGATTTTGTCATTTGATATATTGACTAAATTAAGACTTTTAGCTGTTCTTAAAGTTGATATATGTCCGTGTAATTCACGAATGGACATTAAATATGAAGAATTCATTATGGCTAAACATCGATTAACTTGGTCGATAATTTCATCATGATTCTCGGCAAATAACAATTTTGCACTCTCCACCTCTAATTCTTCTAATTTATATAACATTTTCTCAAACTCAGACAAAATTTCGCGTTCGGTAAATCCTAAATTGCAAATAGTGGACAAAGTATAGCTATCCCCACCTTTTTCATCTAATTTATAACGAAGTTTGCGCATATTTTGTTTGACTTGTTCGATTTTCTCAATGTTTTTTAAGTTAGGCAAACACACTACGCTAGATATAAACAAACCTGTACCTATCTTTGTTATATCACTCATAAGATATCCATATTCATCCGAATATGCTAGATTGATTTTGTCATTGATAATCTTTAAAATGTTTTCTATTTGCTTATAAACAGTCTTGTCAAATCCTATTGAATTAAGTTTAATGGTCAAATGTTCGCCATCAAACAATGTAATGTAAGTTCGTTTTGCCTTATCCACAAAAATGTGCTGACTAGAGAAATTAATATTGGCATTTTTTAACTCATCCAGTGTCTTTTCATCTGCTGTTTTTAGATTGATGTAATCAAATTTACCTTTTAGTACGGATAACAATTTGTCTATAATCTCGCCCTTTTTCTCTGCTGAGAGTTTTGGAACAAATTTATAGTCTTTTAAATTCCTATAAACACTGATTTCAGTTGAAATAACATTATTCATTTTTGCCCTCCAACTTTTGAATTTGTTTTTTAATCTTGCCCGCATCTTCGTATCGTTCTTCTTTAACTGCCAAACTTAATTCTTCTCTAAGTTTTGCGATTTTGTCCGCTACATCTTGCGACTTGTCTGAATCGTTTGTCTGTATTTTGTCTTGTTTGTGAGATGAATATGGCGCTATGCGTTTAACAACTTTTGCAATTTCATCCCTAAACGCATCATAACAATTAGGACAACCTAATTTTTGACTATTTTTAAACTCACGCAAACTAGTTTTGCAAACTGGACAAGATATGTCAGAAATCTGTTCAAATGGTTCGAAGTTTGTAAATACATTGAACATATCATCAAAAATACTTGTTGGTGTCTCAAAAACTCCTTCTTTGATCGCACAATCTCTACATAAATTTGTCGTAGTGCTAACACCATTCACTATCAATGTGGAATGATACACACTAGGTTTACCGCATTTATCACATTTCATAAAATTTTACCTCCTAACTGAAAATTTTATAATTCTATTTGTTTTTATTATTCGCTTTTTTCATTAGTTCTATAATTACCTGCCCCAAAATGCTAGCACGCAATTTATTATCCATATTGAGTGGATTGTTTAACGCTTTTGGGCTGATAGCAGATTTTATTAGCGAATATTCGCTCGCTGTAATCAACTTGCGCTCTAACATATTTGTCAGCAATTTGTTAGCATCCATAACATTTAGAGATGAATCACATAACTCCAACGCATTGCTTAAGAAATTATTGTCGTTATCTCTCACTCGTGTTACTTTAATGTAACCACCACCCCCACGCTGACTCTCAATCACAAAACCATTGTTGATAGTAAATCGCGTGTTCAATACATAATTGATTTGGCTAGGCACACATTCAAAGAATTTTGCTAAATCATTCCTGCTGAGTTCAATAAAATCATCTGAATCAAGACTAGATTTAATAAATTCTTCAATAACATCGCTAATTGTCTTACCCATATCCCTCCTTTTAAGAAATGTCAAAATTTGACTTTCTTTGACCTTAGTATACCACTATGATATTCAGATGTCAACTAAAAATGCACAATTTTTTAAAAAAAATTAGCACAATTTTAATTAGAGTGCTAATTTTTGATAAAATTATTGATTTTTGAAATGATTATAGATATTTTTTGCTGTAGCTTTGCTAATTCTGGCTGTAGATTCTATTTCTTCTAGTGTAGCCTTTTTGATATTTTCAATAGTGCGGAATTTGTTTAATAGCGCACGCCTTATTGCTGGGCCTACCCCAACTATACTCTCTAATCCACCTTTGAACGTACCCTTACTACGTAATTGGCGGTTGAATGTGATAGCAAATCTATGCGCTTCATCTCGCGCCAATTGTACTAAGCGTAACGAATAACTGCCACGCGCCAAAATATATGGTACAGATTCATTTGGTTTGAATACTTCTTCTTCACGTTTAGCTAAACTTATCAAATCATTAGTGTAATTATGTTTATTTAATACATCAACAGCCACACCAAGTTGCCCTTTGCCACCATCTATAATAATCAAATCTGGCATACTAGAAAAACTGATATCTTCGCTATTTATTTTGTCCATTCGCCTATCTAAAACTTCGCACATAGATGCAAAGTCATCAATAAATTTGACCGTTTCTATTTTAAATTTCCTATACATTTTTGGTGCTTTTTCGCCATTAATGAGCACAGACATACTAGCTACTGTATGCGTTCCGTGTGTATGCGAAATGTCATAACATTCTATACGCTTAGGTTCACGAGTTAAGTTTAAATCACGCTTTAATTGTCTAACTGCACCCATACTTGTGTTGAAATGTTTGATGTTTTGTTCTAGGTTTTTGTCTAAATGTATACGTGCATTTTTTTCTGCAATATCAAGTAATTTTGACTTTACACTGTCAATTTTTGGCTTGGTTATTACAATTTTTTTAGTTGATTTATCACGCAAAAATAGTTCAATCTCGGTCGTGTCAACATTAGGAATAATGATTTCATCAACAATCAAAGGATTGTAACTATAATATTGCATTATAAATTGAGTGTACGCTTCTTTTTCTTCCAAATAATTCAATATATCAAAAGTCTGCACGCCTTGGAGTTTGCCACCTCTAACGTTCAAAACGCACATTGCAGAAAAATCGCCACTGGTCACTAAATTAAACACATCATAATCAACCAAACTATCAAGACTTGTTATCACTTTTGATTTTAGTTTATTAAGCATTGCTAATCGGTCACGTATCTGCATAGCAACTTCATAATTTTCGCTGTTTGAAGCAATGGTCATTTTTTCGGTTAAAATCGCTTCTACCCTTTTAGTATCGCCCTTTAAAAACTTAATTGCATCCGCCACAATTGTCATATATTCATCGCGACTTATCATTTTAGCGCAAGGTGCATTGCACATTTTCATTTCTTTAAATATACATGGTTTTGTGGCACGTTTGTTTATGCTGATATTTTGCTTGCACTTTCTGAGCGGAAAAGCATAGTCAATAATTGATAAAACATCTCTAGCACTGACTCCCGCCATAAATGGTCCAAAATATTTGTGACCTTTTATTAGCCTACGTGCAATTTCAAAACGAGGGAAGTCTTCTTTTAAATTGATTTTGATATAAGCATATGTCTTGCAGTCTTTTAATAAAATATTATAAAATGGTTGATATTTCTTGATTAAAGTATTTTCAAGCGCCAATGCCTCAACTTCATCATTTACAACATAATAATCAAAGTCTCTTACGCTAGATACCATATTTTTAACTTTGATATGTTGTTGTGGGCGCAAAAAATATTGGCTGACACGTTTTTTTAAGTTTTTTGCCTTGCCAACATAGATTACGTTCTCATCCGCATCTTTCATTATATATATGCCCGCATCATTGGGTAGGCGCTTAACTTTATCCAAAATTATATCCATATGTTTATATTATAGCACAAAACACATCATAATTAAAATATTTTTTTAATTTTGAACATATATTGATCTATGAAAAAGAGGAAAATTGTATTAAATATATTAAATTTGTCTGCTTTGCTTTTCATCTGCTTATACACACCAATTGTAGCATTTAAAAATGCACGCGAATATGAAATATACTCAAAACCTACTATTGATACAAAAATTTATACAATTTGGCATATTGAAACTTTTGAGGGTGGCAGTTTGCCACGTGTAAATTATCTAAAATCTATAGCTCGAAAAATTGAAAGTGAAAATGATGGTATTTTATTTTACATAAAATCAATCAATCCTAACCATTTGCGTGAAGAATTGTTATCTTCTACACCAGATATAATCTCGTTTGGCTATGGCGTGGGAAAAATCGTCTTACCAAAGCTAAAAAATTTAGACAACACTTATTCTGTTCGTGATGAATTGCTAAATAGTGGAATGTTTAATAACAAGCTATTCGCTCTACCTTATATTGTGAGCGGATATGCAATCATTACACACGGCGTTTTGACACAAAATGTACACGCTGGCAGTTTGTATAACAATGTGCAACCTATTTTGGATTTAAATAATTTAAGTTTGAGCGAAACTGAGAGTGGATATGAGGCGTATAAAGATTTTGTATACAATAAAGATGTGACACTAATTGGCAGTGGCCGTGATGTGTTTAGAGTGGACAATTTAAATGCTGTAGGGCGCACAAACGCAAGCATAACACCGGTTGACTATTACACTGATTTAATACAATATATTTCATTATGTAATGTGGATGAATTTACAAAAAAATTCGTATCACTTACGCTTGATAACAACAATCAATTCAATCTAAATAATTATCATTTGTATTCAGCAAAATATAGCAAAATTTATTCATCAGGAATATATAGTGATATGGAAGACGCATTGATGAAATGTCGCGTACCAAATGTATTTTTATGAAAAAAGTTGACCTATATTCAAACGCTGATTTAAGGCAATATAACACTTTCCATATTGGCGGAAAAGCTAAATATCTTTTTGTCGTATACGATACACAAGCATTGCAAACAGTGTGCTTTATTTGTAAAACTTGCAATATTAAATTCTTGGTAATTGGCAATGGTTCTAATATGCTTTTTGATGATGACGGCTACTCGGGTGCTATTATAGTTAATCGTGCAAAAAAAATTAATAGACGAAAAAACATTTTGTATGTTGCTAGCGGTACAAATATTAATAATGTAATCAATTATGCAACAAAAAATGGTTTAAGTGGATTAGAATGTTTCGCTGGTATACCCGCAACAATTGGTGGCGCAATCTATAATAATATGGGCGCATTTGAGAGTGAAATTGGCAACTTGATTAAATCTATAACCTGCTACGATACTGACACAAACAAGATTATTAAACTACGAAAAAAAGATTGTGATTTTAGTTATAGAAACAGTATTTTTAAATCAAAAAACTATGTCATCTTATCCGCTGAATTAATGCTAAATATAGAAGATAAAAACAAAATTAAAGAATTAACAAAAACTTATTTAACACGTAAATTAACCACTCAACCAATAAGTGAATATAGTGCGGGTAGTGTTTTTAAGCGTAAAGAAAATCTAATACCAGCAAAAATAATTGATGAACTAGGCTTAAAAGGGCTTACAATTGGTGGCGCAAGTGTTTCTAAAAAACATTCTGGTTTTATCATAAACAACAATAATGCTACTGCAAAAGATGTGCTTTACTTGATTGAGACAATAAACAAAATAATTCTTGATAAATATTCCACCATTTTTCAGCTAGAAATTGAATATATTAAAGATTAGATAGTATTTGTTAATCTTTAAATTTGTTTAGAAATTGATTATTTTGTATTCGATTAATATTTAGATGATTTATATATAGATTAATATTATATTTGTTACAATTCTTTTAAATTGTTATGATTGTTGATAATATTTATACTAAGTTGGATATTCTTTCTAACTCGTTTTTGTTGTTTGCGACATTTATTTTTGCTACATTTATTTTAGATTTTTTGTTTTACAATTTTTGATTCTCTTGATTTATTTTTTTTATAGTGATATAATAAGTTATATAATATATATTATAAATATAATAAATTATCTTTAGGAGTTAAGATGGCACTTATTGCAGATTATCACACACATACAAAATATTCACGCCACAATCACGGCAAGGGTTCGGTGGAAGATAATGTCCGCGTAGCATATGAAAAGGGATTAAGGCAAATTGCGATTACCGACCACGGTTTTAACCAAAAACTTTATGGTATAAGACGTAAAGATATACCTAGTTTGAGAAAAGACATTGAAGAAGCTAAAGAGCGCTACCCTATTGATGTCTTGCTGGGCGTAGAGGCTAACATCATATCTAGTAAAGGCGATATTGATATTGTGGATGAAGATTATGATAATCTTGACATTTTGCTGTGTGGATTCCATCAAATTGTTAAATCAACTAGCGCACGTGAGCAGATTGGTTTTGTGTTGAAAAATGTTTTTGCAAACATCTTTAAATTTACCTCAAAAAAGCAAAAACAAAAAAACACCAATGCTTATATAAACGCTATGCGAAAATATGACATTGATATTATAACTCATCTCAATCATATTTGCAAAGTGGATGTTGAACAAGTGGCAAAAGTAGCAAAAGAAACTAACACACTGATTGAACTAAATGGTAAACGCTTAGGCTTGACAGACAAAGATATTTTAAAATGTTACGAATTGGGTTGCAAGTTTGTAATCAACAGTGATGCTCATTCGCCAAAAAGAGTTGGAGACTGCCACCTTGGATTAGAGGCAGTACTTAGATTACGACTGCCTGATAGTGTGATTTTAAACTATAACGATTTGCCAAAATTTAAAAAGGACAAACGCAAGAAAAGGAGTTAACAATGCCAGACTGCAAACAAGAAATTTTATCTAAAATACCTAACAATAATTGTTGCGGTCACGCTTTTATCAGTACAATATTTAATGTTTTAGGTCAGTTTGATAAAAAAACTTCTACTCTACTTATCAATACAAAACAAGACATCGCTGACAAAATTATTAAGATTGTACATAATTTCTATCCCGACATAGAGATTGATTGTTGGGAAAGTTTTTTGTGTTTTCGTGGAAATGTTTTAGCAATGCTTATTGATTGTAATTTCTCGCCAAAATCAACTATCAACATTAATTTATACTCTAACGAATGTGATCTAAAAGTTATCGTTAAAGTTATGTTCTTGATTTTTGGCAATTTTTATTATAACGTGGACAATAATGTAAATTCAAAAGGATATAATTTAGAGTTTGTATTTAGACGTCAAGATTTAATGTTATTGACTTATGATTTACTTAATCAGTTTGGGTTTGGTTTAACAAAGACAACTAGACAGAATAATTATGTATTATACTCTAAAAATAGCAGTCAAATTTGCGATTTACTAGTACTTTTGGGTGCTGTAAATAAGTCATTGGAAGTACAAAATTCGTTGGTCATACGTGAACTTAGAAATAATGTCAATAGACAAAATAATTGTTTTGAGAGCAATTTGGACAAAACCTTGACAGCCAGTGCAGAACAGATGGAAGCTATAAGTTATTTAATGGATAATGACCTAATTTATACTCTTGATGACAATTTAAAGACAGTCGCATTAGCACGCATAGCGAATCCTGATGTTTCTCTTAAAAATTTACAAACAATTTTAGACAATAAAATTTCGCGTGCTGGGATTAAATATCGATTAGACAAAATTATTTCTATTTATCACAAACACAAAGGAGACAACTAATGAAACCATTTGTTCATTTACACGTTCATACTGAATATAGTTTGCTTGATGGTGCCGCTAGAATCGAGAAGATGGTAAAACTTGCAAAAGAATATGAAATGCCAGCAATTGCCATCACTGACCACGGCAATATGTATGGCGCAATTAAATTTCATGATGAATGTATGGCGCAAGGCATTAAGCCTATCATTGGCACAGAATTTTATGTGGCAGATGATTTACATATCAAAACTGGCAAAACAAAATTAAGTCA
>CASFFJ010000004.1 GCA_949293915.1 uncultured Christensenella sp. | reverse complement strand
TGATGAAATATGGAGAAATTGGACAATAAGAAAAACAAATTTTAAAACTCATATTTTGAATTTACATCCTACATATTTTAATCTTATTAAAGAAAAAGAGATAACGCTTGAAGGCAGATTGAATGATGAAAAACGACAAAACTTTAATATTGGCGACACAATCACTTTTTATAAAGAACCTGAAAAAATTGAAACAATACAAGCAATTATTTTAGATAAATTTATCTATAAAAATTTTGATGAAATGGCAAACAATTTAGATAAAAAAGATTTAGGTTTTTCAACTTCCACAAAAGAAGAAATGATAAATATTTATAGAACTATTTACACACGAGAAGATGAAAAACAATATGGTGTCGTTGTATTTAAAATAAAGGTTATTTCTTAAAATATTATTAGTTGTGAGATTATTTATATTTCCACGTTTTTACGTAATCATTAAATGAATAAAAATAATGCAAATTATTTAAATTGCAAAATAATTTTATGAAACACACATTAAATTGCTTGATTTAAAAAAAATTTTTCATTATAATTGTTTTAGAAAATAAAAAAGGAGAAAAATATGGAATTAAAGGGTAGTAGAACAGAACAAAATCTTATGACCGCTTTTGCAGGCGAGAGTCAAGCTAGGAACAAATATACATATTATGCAAGTCGTGCTAAAAAGGATGGTTATGAGCAAATTTCAGCCATTTTCGAAGAGACTGCTAATAATGAGAAAGAACACGCAAAAATGTGGTTTAAACATTTGCACGATGGGGTAGTGCCAGACACTTTAACAAATCTTAAAGATGCTGCTAAGGGCGAAAATTATGAGTGGACAGATATGTACGCTGAGTTTGCACGCGTTGCACGTGAAGAAGGTTTTATTGAGATTGCTAAAGAATTTGAAGGAGTAGCAAAGATTGAGGCTGAGCATGAGGCTAGATATAACGCATTGATTGAAAATGTTCAGAAGAAAAAATGCTTTGTTAAGAAAGAGGCAACAGTATGGGTTTGTCGCAACTGCGGACATAGACATATTGGTAAGAAAGCGCCAGATGTTTGTCCAGTGTGCAAGCACCCACAAGCATATTTTGAAGTTGCAAAAGACAACTATTAAGATTTAATAAATAAAAAATCCACCATTAAGTGAATATATAATTCACAAGGTGGATTTTTATTATATTTCGTATCCGTCTTCGTATGTATCTAGTTTATCGTTTACTTTTTCTGTTGAGTTTATGTAATCAACAATTTTAGCGAAATCTTCTTTAACAGGCTCAAAGTCCTTTTTTGTAGAAGCGGTTTGTATTGTTTTTCTTAATTTACCATATTTTGTGTATCTAGCAATAGTAATATCACTTACAATTTTTTTAATCGTAGTTCTATCAATACCAGTATCGTTTGACACTTTATTTATTCTTTCTTCACTACGCAATGATTCAAGTACCGCTTTTTCAGTTGCTTGCTTATATTGGATGTTTATTCTTTGAGCTCTTTTAAGTTTGTCTTCTTCAGCTTTTTTACGCTTTAATTCTTCTTCAGCTTGTTTACGTTTCAACTCTTCTTCAACTTCTTTAGTTTTACGTTTAGCTTCTTCTGCTTCCGCTTCAGCTTTATGTCTAGCTTCAGTTTCTTCTTTGACTTTACGTTTAGCATCTTCCGCTTCCGCTTGTTTGCGTTTTAATTGTTCTTCAGTTTCTTTAGCTTTACGTTTAGCTTCTTCGGCTTCGGCTTGTTTACGTTTCAATTCTTCTTCCGCTTTACGTTTAGCATCTTCGGCTTGTTTACGTTTCAATTCTTTTTCCGCTTTACGTTTAGCATATTCGGCTTGTTTTTGTTTTAATTCTTCTTCAACTCTGTATCTAGCTTCTTCTTCAGTTTCTACTAATCTGTTCTTTATGGTTTGTTCCATAATTTCTTTAGCTCTTCTTGTAACTAAATTTTCGCTAGGTTTTTTTATTGTTTTACCATTATCAGTAATAATATTTTCTTGTGATAACTCTTCTTTTGCTAAAATATCTGAATATTCGAAAATAGGCTTTTTTATTACTTTATTTTTTCCTAATACAACGCGGACTCTATTTTCTGTAATATCTTTTTTATATTCACTTATAGTGTCTTTTAGTAATTCTAAGTTATGTTTAACATTATCAGATAATTTATTATCATTAAGTTTTTGGTTTATCAATTTATTAAATCCAACAACTTCGTGCATCCTATTTCTATTAGTTTTTGTTAAGAAAAATGATTTTATTGAATTAATAGGGTGTCTCAAGAAGTTAGTTCCTTTATTAGATAATTCAATTAATTTTTCATCAGTAGCTTTAATTTTATCTAATAATTTAACAATTGGCAAGTTAAGACTTTTAACATCTTCAATTGATTTGGCTTTACTATTGTTTAGTAAGTATAAATTATTAGATTTAACACCATATTTTTTATTGTAATAAAATTTAGTAAGTTTATTTTTAGCAACAATAATTGAGGCTGTAGCAATAGTACCAGCGCAAAATCCAATTGTAGCGAAATTTAATATTTCTAAAAAAGGAACGGTTGAGATAAAATATGAAGAACCAATAATTGATCTAAAGGCTGAGACAATTGAAGCCACTCCGCCAGTAATAGCGCCAGTTACAAGTGCTGGAGCCAATATTTTTTTAGCAACAAAATTTCTTTTTTTCCATTTTTTTCTTCTTTTAAAATTAGCAACTTGATAATTTTTAATTTTTTTATAAGTGTTTTCATCCAAACTTAATTTTTTATCATTATCAATCAGAGAAGCAACAGATTCGTTTATAATAAGATTAATAGACTTTTTATTTTTTTTAGCGAATTGTTGATTATCATCGTTAGCTATGTAGTTTAAAAAACTTACAATTTTTTTCTTTTTATTTTCGAAATCATTACTAAAATCAATATTGTTAAGTGTACTAATTTTAGTAGATTTTTCGCTAGAATTATAATAGCTTTCGAAGTCATTATTTTTATTTTCAGGAGAAATGAAATTATTGAAAATTGTCAAAACATCACTACGGATTGTTTGTGCTTTAGGACCTAACTTGACAGCAACGGCAGTAGCGCCAGTTTTAACACCTCTGCCAACAGCAGTAGCACCAGTTTTAACACCTTTAGCAACAGCTATGGTTCCAGTTTTAACACCTTTACCAACGGTTGTAGCACCAGTTTTAACACCTCTGCCAACAGTAGTAGCACCTATTCTAACACCTTTACCAATGGTAGTAACTCCAGTTTTTACGCCTTTACCAACAGCTATGGTTCCAGTTTTAATGCCTCTACCAACAGTTGTGGCACTTGATTTGATTTTTTTACCAAAAGTTTTTTTAGTGCCTATATCATCAGATTCTTTATTTACAATATCAATGTCGTTAACTATTTCATCCTTTTTTGCCATAAATCCTCCTTGTTTATTCCTTACTTTTCTTGATTATAATACACATTAATCGGTTTGTCAATACCCAATTTTTAAAAAAAATATCAAAATTTAATATTAATTAATTAAGAATATGTTTTTTTAACGAAAAAATTGACAAAATTACGAAAATTTTTGTGATTATTAGTAATAATAAATAATAGAAACGCAAAAGAAAAAACACCAGAAGTGAGATATAAAGAGTTTATTCGTAGATTTGGTGTTTTTTTAATATGAAATATAACTTTTTTACATTGTTGTGTCTTAATTTATCTATAATTTTATGTATTTTAACATACTATCCACTACTTGCTCAATTGTTAAATTGGTAGAATCAATTATAATCGCATTTTTCGGAATCACAAGTGGAGCAATAGGTTTGGTTTTGTCAAAATTGTCACGTTCAATCAATTCACGTTCAATTTGGTCTAAATTAACATCTTTATTTGTTGCTTTTAATTCGTTATATCTACGTATTGCACGTACATGCACATCACAATCAAGATAAAATTTGTATTCAGCATTAGGGAAGACAACGCTTCCAATATCACGACCATCTATAACGCAGTTATGATTTGAGCAAAAATCACGTTGACAATCATCTACGATTTTTCTTATATGTTTTTTTGCACTGATGATAGGAGTGTTTACGCTTACAAGATTATCGCGTAGTGAATCCGAGTAATCAATATTGTTAACATACACTCTGGTAGTATTATTTTGATATTTAACGATTAGGTCTAATTTATAATTTTCATCAATATTGTTTAGGTCAATATTTTGTTTTAATAGGTGTGCTGTTATACCACGATATAGTGAACCTGAATTAAAATGTATAAAATTAAGTTTACTTGCTAATTTTTTTGCGGCAGTAGATTTTCCACTACTTGCGGGTCCATCAATAGAAATAATCATAATAATTCCTTTTAAAATTTTGCTTTATTTTTTAATTGTCGCTCAATTCTAATTAGTTGATTATATTTTGCTACTCTGTCTGTTCGAGATATTGAACCAGTTTTGATTTGACCAGCATCAGTAGCAACGGCAAGGTCAGCGATAAATGTATCTTCACTTTCTCCACTTCTATGTGAAATAATTGTTTTGTATCCATTTGCTTTTGCTAAATTGATAGTTTGCATAGTTTCAGTAAGTGTACCTATTTGATTAAGTTTGATTAAAATTGCATTTGCAACACCTTTTTTGATACCTTCTGACAAAATTTTAGGATTAGTTACAAATACGTCATCTCCAACAATTTGCAATTTACTACCTAATTTTTTAGTCATTTTGATCCAGCCATCCCAATCATTTTCGCTTAACGGGTCTTCAATTGATATGATAGGATATTTTTTTATAAGATCAGTGTACCAATCAATCATTTCTGCAGTTGTTTTCTCTTCGCCACTGCTTTTTGCTAATACGTATTTTTTCTTATCTGCATCATAAAATTCGCTAGCTGCAACATCAAGCGCTATTGCAATATCTTTGCCCGGAATATAACCAGCATTTTCAATTGCACTAATAATTGTTTCAATAGGTTCTATGTTGTCCTTAAAGTTAGGTGCAAAACCACCTTCATCTCCCACAGCAGTAGAATATCCTTTTTTCTTTAAAATTTTCTTTAATTCCATAAAGGTTTCACTAGCGTAGCGCATTGCATCTTTAAAACTGCTAGCACCCTTTGGGACAATCATATATTCTTGAAAATCAACATTGCTATCAGCGTGTGCGCCACCATTTACAACATTCATCATAGGGATAGGTAGAGTGTTACCTTTACCTAAAGATTTATATAATGGTTTATTTTTATTTATCGCATTTGCGCGCGCTGTAGCTAGACTGACCGAAAGAATAGCGTTGGCACCAAGTTTAGTTTTAAACTCAGTTCCATCAAGTGCGATCATTGTATTGTCGATTTGACTTTGTTTTGATACATCTTGTCCAACAATAGCTTTTTTGATGATTTTATTTACATTATCAACTGCTTTTAAGACACCTTTTCCGTTAAATCTTGATTTGTCATTGTCTCTAAGTTCTAATGCTTCACGTTCGCCAGTTGATGCTCCGCTAGGGACAATAGCACGTGAAATTATGCCATTTTCAAGTGTCATCTCACATTCAACTGTAGGATTGCCACGACTATCAATTACCTCGTAAGCAACTATATTTTTAATTTTCATAATAAACCTCACATTTTCATTATAACATTTTGAACTAAAAATAGATAGCAAAATTGAACTAATTAAATAAAAATGTAATTAAATTTTCATATAAAATGTTAGTGAATAAAAAATGAGTAACTATTTTTCATTATATAAAAATTTGTTTTTAAAGAAATAAAGATTGTAAAAATTTATAATTTTTTGCGATAATATTAATTATTTGACAAAAATTTTTGTGTATGATAAAATAAAAATAGAGGTAAATATGAAAGTTATTTTGATAAAAGATTTAAAAGGTAAAGGCAAGGCAAATGATATTATTGATGTTAATCCCAACTATGCATATAATGTGTTGATTAAACAAGGTATCGCAAAAGTTGCCAACACTAGCAACTTGAATGACCATAAAGGTCAAATGCAAGCAAAAGAATTTCATCATTCTGAGAAAGTGAAAGAATATCAAGCGATAGCAGATAAGATTAAAAATAAACTTTTTAATTTTAAATTAAATGTAGGTTCGAATGGCAAGGCGTTTGGTTCAATCAATAAGCAAGATGTTGTTGTAGTATTGCGAGATTTTGGTATTGATATTGATAAGAATATGGTAAAAGATTTTCCACCAATTAAATCAATAGGCCAATATAAAATAACGATACAATTAATTAAAGAAGTTAGTGTAGATATCATAGCGAATGTTGAATTGGCTTAATATAAAAATAGTGAATTTTATCAAATAGTATATTTTATTTTTTAGTTCTCATCATTGAATTATAAAAACATAATTTTCTCGCAAATATTTTTTCAACTATATTTTGCATTAACTTTAATAAAAAGTTGATATATATTTGTATCATATAAATAAAAATTATAAAGTTTATTGCGTTAGTTATTGATAGAAGATAAAAGCAATTAAAAAAGCCACTGATTGTGGTTTTTTTTTGGGATTGCTATTCACCTAATGTATAATAGCTTCCTGAATGTTGAGTGGCAGGGAATCTTGAGCCTTTTTCAAGGTAAAGACTACCACCATTATGTCCCATAGAATCATATGCTGTATAAGTTGCAGATTCTGGAACTGTCATACCAGGTTTCCATTGCTTTTTAGACATATAGCACCTCCAAGTTTATTTTGTGATAGAATCAATTTTTTATTCAATAAAATTTAAGTTTATAAAATTAAATTTTTATTAATTAAAATATTACTATAAAGCTATTTAAAACGAAATTTTAAAATTAAATAATTTAAGGCGAAAAAACATTTGATAAAATAAATTTAAAAAATTTAACAAAAATGACAAAAAAATCGAAAAAAATATTCACAATTTAATAAAAAATTTAACTTTTTAAATTTTTTTATTCTTTTATTATTTTTACAAACTTAAAATATTGATTTGTTATTCTGATTTAATTATTGCAAAATTTATCGAAATATGTTATTATGCTAGTATGATAAAGTTAGTCAATTCAGCTTCAATAAAATCTGCCTTAAATAACTTAGTTGAGTTTGTGCGTGAACATAATAAAGAAGATGTACAAATTATTGTTCCAGACAAACTTAGTCTTTTTATGGAACGATATTTGTTTAAAAAATTGAATATAACTGCCAGTTTCAATATTAAAGTAAGTACGCTTAATAGGTTTGTCAGACGTAAAAATCCTATTAGTGCAACTGAGCAAATAACAAAAACTGGTTCTATTATTTTAATACATAAGATTTTAAACGACTTAACAGACAAACTAAAAGTAATGAATAGTAAGACTTATTCGTTTACTTATGCAGAAAATGTATTCAATACAATTATGCAACTCAAAGCATCAAAAATTAATTTTAATGAAATGTTGTTATTTGATAGTACGAATACAACTTTGCGTGACAAAATTTATGATTTAGGTTTGATTTACGAAATGTACGAAAGTTACAAGGCTGGATTATTGGATGCATCAGATAGTTTTTTGTCATCCGCAATGTTTATTGGAAATGAATTAAATGATAGTTTGATTTACGTAGTTGGGTTTGATGATTTTACAGCAATTGAATACAGTTTGTTAGAGCGTTTGGCTATACATTCAAAAGATTTATATATAATGATGCTATATGGTAATTCGCATAACAAACATATATACAATCAAGAGATTTTGTCCCAAATTCGGTCAATTGCGTATATTAATGAATTGGGTTTTGAAATAATTGATAAAAATCAATATGATGATAGTATAACTTCATACTTGGAACAAAATTTATTTAGTGTTAATCAATCAAATTATGTGTTAAAAGATAATTTGGTTAAAGTTTTTTCTGGCAACAATTTTGAAAATGAATTAGAATATGTCGCGCGTGATATTCGTGGCAAGGCTATGATGGGCGCTAAATATGATAAATTTGGTGTTGCGATATTTAATCTTGAAGCGAACAAAAAGTTTATAGAAGAAATTTTTTCAAAATATGAGATTAACTATTATCTTGATACAAAATTTACATTAGATAATAGTATTTATTATAAATTAATAGCAAGTTTGATAAAATATTTTATTGAAGGGTATGATTATATTCATTTAATTGATGTGATAAATTCTCCATTTATTTTAACCAATAATGTGTTAGAGAAAAAAGCGTTTATTGAAAGATTACTGATATATAAATATCGCGGTTACATTGAAAAATTTGATGTGGATGAAAATTTAAAAAACATTAAAGATTATTTAGTGAATGTATTTAAAATTATTGACTTAAATAAATCAACGAAAATTGAAGACTTTATTGCAAATTTAGAAAAATTTAACGACTATTTAAAAGTAAATGAAGTAATAGTAGATTTAGCAGAAAAAAAGGTAAACATTCGAGATAAAATGCTTATTAATAAATCAGTAGAGTATGTCTTTAAAATTTTAAACGAAATAGCACGCTTTTATAAAGAAGCGAGTGTGAAAGATATTTATGATATATTCATTAATGTAGCAAAATTGACCGAGATAAATAATTTACCACTCACATTAGATGCAGTTAAAATTGTTGATGCGGATAATGTTTTAGAAATATTTGATGATTTATATTTGGTAAATGCTAGCAGTGAGAATGCGCCTAGTCTAAAATATGATTGCGGAATAATTCTAGATGGCGAAATTGCCGAACTGAATTTTAAAAATAAACTGTCGCCAACCATAGCTTTTATAAATAGACTTTCTAAATTACGACTATTTAATACTGCAATAATGTTTAATGATAATTTAACCATAACATATTCTAACAAACCGAGTATTTTGGTCAATGAAATATTAAATAGATTTAGTGTTGAGATTGCTGGAAAGAATGAAAAAATCGTATCATTTAATAATTATGTTTTAAATAATCATCCACTTTCAAAATGGGATTATATTGAAACATTTTGCAAAAATTTTTCATTATTTTCAAAATATCAAACAAAAAACATTAAAAATTATGAAATTTTAGCAGAAATTTTAAATAATAAAAAAAATATTTATAGTTTAAAAGAAGACAATAAAAATATTTTCAAAAATTTAAAGAGTGTGTCAGCATCAATGTTAGAAAATTATTTTAAATGTCCAATGTATGCTTTTTTAAATAATACTATGAAGATTATGCCTAGACTTAATATTGACATACAATCATTTGATGTTGGTAATATCTTACACGAAATAATATACAAATATTATTCGTTAAACAAACAAGTAGGCGATATAAAGCAATTTTGCGAACGTGAAGTTATGGGATACATTGATAAATTTGAGCGCCTTAAACTAAATAAAAATAGTCCAATAATTCAAAATTTAATTAATGAATGTGTGCGTGTTATTGATGGATTGAATTATATTGATAATAAATCTAATTTTAAACCAGCATATTTTGAGTATGAGTTCAAAGATGAGTCATTTTCAGATGGTGTTTCACTTGTAGGTAAAATAGATAGAATAGACCTGGCAAAGTCAGGATTAAGGATTATCGACTATAAGTCAGGCAAAGCAGATGCTTCACTTAAAGAATTGTATTATGGAAATAAATTACAACTATTTATGTATAGCAAGGCAGTGGAAAAAATCTTAAACAAGAATTCAGTAGGGAATTTTTATCTGCCTTTACATAATAAATACGAAAATGATGACAATGAAAACAGATATAAATTAAATGGATTTTTTGTAAATGATATAAATGTTGTTCACGATTTAGACAACAAATTATCTGAAGGAGAAAAAAGTGATATTGTTAATTTAACAATGGTAAAAACCGGATTGGCGTACAAGCGTGGCAAAGCGTTGGAAATTCAAGAATACAATGACTTAAAAAATTATTCATATTGTGTCGCGCGTAAAGCATTAAATGAAATTATTTCTGGTTATATTATGCCGACTCCAAGTGCAGTGAGTGAACTGTGCGGTTATTGTCCATATAAACATATTTGTATGAAAGATTCGAATGGAATAAGATACAGAACCTCTAAAAAAATAGCAATTGATAGTTTCAAGGAATGAATATGAAAAATTTCGTAAAAGTACAACAAGATATAATTGATAGTATAGAAAAAAACCAACTTGTAAGTGCGGGTGCTGGCAGTGGAAAGACAACAGTGATGATAGAGAAAATTGCCAACTTGATATTAAAAGATAATGTGCCTATTGAAAGTTTGTTGGTTGTTACTTTTACTGTGCTTGCTTCACAAGAAATGCGTGAACGCTTGATACAAAAATTAAATTTAGAATTAGAAAACTCAAACGAAAAATCGCATTTATTAGACATTATTGAAGGGGTTAAAACAGCGAGTATAGATACTATAGATGGATTTGCATCAAAGACCATCAAAAAATATTTTTATGAGTTAGGTGTCAGTCCGAATATCAGTGTAATTTCAGATGCTACAAAAGATTATTATATTAATAAAGCAATGAAAAAATCTATCTATGATTTTTCACAAGACAATTCTAAAATTAATATTTTAATAGATATTTTTGGTGGTAATAAGCGCAATCTTGAAGGTGTGCAAAATATAATTTTGGACACTTATAATAAAGTTATAAATATTGAAGATTATGATGACTTTTTAAATATGTCATTAGATGAATATAAGGACAGTGTTAAATGCGAAAATTATATAAATAAAATTATTGTAGCAAAAATTAAAAATATAGGAAAAAAAATAAATAATTATTTAAAATCGTCAAAATTCTCGATAAAAAATGCAAATTTTAGTGATTTTTTAGATAAAATTAC
>CASFFJ010000003.1 GCA_949293915.1 uncultured Christensenella sp. | reverse complement strand
TTATCTTTTAGAGTAAAACAAGTTGAATTAAAAACAACAAGAAGTGTTTTCTTGCAAATACTTTTTTTTATGACCTTAATTTTTGTGTTTTCAATCAACCCTAATTCCATTAGCCTAATTTTTGTTTTTTCATCTTGCACATCAATCTTTTTAATGATACATTCTGTATTTAATTTAACATCGTACAAGTTCATAATATAATATATATTTGCGCTTTCAAGAAAATGATTCTTGTTTAAAAAAATATTTATTTTACCATCTGAATTTATTTCGATATTAAAAAAATCTCAAATTTTGTTAATTTGAAGATTTTTTTAATTTTTATTATTTAACCACTGATTAATTTTATATGTTTATCAACAATAAATTTTTTCTTTAAAAAGTGTATCTTTTCACCATCAAAAGTGAATGGCGTGTTTGAATGATTCTCTATCTCAACTTTATGTACATCACGAACAATAGCTAACTTGCTCTTTCTTATATTCTTAATTCCAAACATAAACAATCTCAAAAATACAAACCAACTAGCAAATATATTTTTCTTTTTAATCATAACTAGTTTCACATGTTCGTTGCAGAGTTCTTCTCCTTTGTTTAGTCTAAATCCACCAGTAGATTCACCATTGACCAGCATCATATATACAAATTTGCCATGTATACGCTCGCCATCTGCAATTACTGTCATAGGTAGTGCTTTGAATTTAAAAAATGATTTAACACCTGTGCCAACATAAGCAAGCCTACCAATTTTCTTCTTAAACTTAGATGATGCAGAGTACGAACAATCTGTCAAATATCCAGCAGCAATAGTATATACGCCATATTGTTCGCCATCATTCATAATATCATAATCGGTCACATTTAATCTAAGCAAGCAATCAATTGACTTATTGAGATCGAATGGAATTTTAAGCGTGCGCGCTACATCGTTACAAGTCCCAAATGGCAGAACGCCAACAAGTGGTCTTGCATTACTCTTGATAACACCATTGACTATTTGATGTAATGTTCCATCCCCACCACACGATACAATAATGTCAAATTTCGTTGCATTCTTCTCGGCCAAATCTTCCATATCTTGACTAGAACTACCTGTCATACATTCAACAATCGAATATCTTAGTGATAATCGTTGTTTTATAATAAGTAAAAAATCGCCAATTTTACCTTTCATGGCTGTTGGACTATATAAAACTAAAATTGATGAATACTGTTTCACTATCTTTTCCTTCTTAATATCTCATTTTTTTTCAAATCAACATCTGTATATATGTACACTTGTTGTTTTGGAATTTTACACTCACTTAAAATATTATCATCTTCATCCACAATTTTTAATATATTGATTATAGCATTATTTCTTGTTTTAGACAACAATTCTAATGCCTCTAAACCAAATCTGTTGCGCATTTCTACCTTTGTAACACCATTTTTGCTATCTTCAAGTACAAGCGCTATAAAATCATAATTAGAAATTGGTAATGAGGTTTCTAGCATTTGCTTAGGGTCGCCAAAATAAAATCCGCACGAATAATCTCTATGACTGGACTTGTACACTTCATTTTTTATCTCATCTGGCAAATTGTATGTTTTGTGCATATTGAGATAATCCAGCGCGTGTCGATACGCGTTCACAATATTTGCAACATAATATTCTGTCTTCATTCTGCCTTCGATTTTTATTGAATTTATGCCAACAGATTTAAGTTTGTCCAAATGTTCAATCATACACATATCTTTGCTGTTCAAAATATAAGTGCCGTGACTGTCTTCTTCTATAGGGTACTCTTCATCTCTAGTCTCTTCTCGAATAGTATATCCCCACCTACACGCTTGCACACACGCACCACGGTTTGCATCTCGCCCAGTAAAGAAATTGCTAAGCAAACATCTGCCCGAATAACTGATACACATTGCGCCATGACAAAATGCTTCTATCTCAATATCCGCTGGAATATTATTCCTAAATTCTCTGATTTCATCAAGTGTCATCTCACGCGCTAAAACTATACGCTTAACACCCAAATTGATATATACTAGCGCACTCTCACTATTAGTGATATTGGCTTGCGTGCTGACATGTATATGCATATTTGGTGCTACTCTCCTAACAATACTAATAACGCCTAAGTCAGCGCATATCACTGCATCAACAGCTATTTCATCTAAATATTTGATGTATTCTGGCAAGTCTTTTAAGTCGCTCTCGTGTGGGATAATGTTAACTGTTACGTATACTTTAACATTTCTGTCGTGCGCATAACTTACTGCCCATTTTAATTCATCTAAATCAAAATTGCCAGCAAAAGTTCGCAGTCCAAAACGACTAGATGCCAAATACACTGCATCTGCCCCATACTCAACTGCCATAATAAGTTTACTTTTATCTCCTGCTGGTGCTAACAATTCCATATAATTATTATACTACAACTAGAATAATTTTTCAAGTTTTATTGTTATATTTTAACTACACAAATGATTTTTTACAATAATATGATATAATTAATTGAAAAACATTCAAGTTTTGTTATTATATTTTTTATTTAATCAATAAAAAAATTAAGCTAAATATTTGGGGTCGAATAAATAATTGGGGTTAATACAAATTATAGGATTTATATAACTAGCCTTTATTAAATTAAATTTGTTTTTTATAAAAATAAAGTAGACAATCTTATTTCTTTTATTTAAAACAAGTTTATTGCTGTCATTTTAAAAAAGGCATTAGCCTTTTTGACACTTTCCAAATTTCTAGATTTTTAATTATTGATTTATTTTTCGGGTTACGCCTACGCCATCGCCCAAATTTTTGTGAATGATAGTGTCTAGACTACTATCTGTCGTTACTGTTTCAATATATGCTTTTAATCCTTTTATCATCGCACGACAACCACGACTAATTGGTATATCGCCTGTAACCATACCGTGAAAATTTAAATTATCTGCAACTATTATTCCATTAGTTTTTAATAGTTTTAATAAATATGGTAAATAGTTAATATATTGACCTTTTGGCCCATCAAGATAGATTAAATCATACGTTTTTTTGCAATTTTTAATGTAGTCAAGTGCATCTTGATTGTAAAGCATAATTTTATCATTTAAATTGTGGTTTAAAACATTTTCCTTTGCAATATTGTATCGATCAATATCAACCTCAACTGTATCTATATGTTCGCAATCTGTGTTGGTTGCTATTGTAATAGCGCCATAGCCGATTGCTGTACCTATCTCTAAAATTTGCTTTGATTGCTCGCTATCTATCGTTTTGCATAAAAAACATAAAGTGTCATCAAGTGTGATTGGCACATTGTGAGTGTTGCCATATGATTTAATATCGTTATCAATTTTCATTAATTGCTCTCTATGATGATTGGAACAATGAGTGGTTTACGTTTTAATTTTTTGTTGAAGAAATTGGTTAGTGCTTTACGCATTGCAATCTTTACATTCAAATAATCGCGTGCGCGTAATAGTTCGTGATCGATACTATTTTCTATGGTTAATTTTGCATCTTCAAGCCAAGTTTGTGCTTCGCCCATATAGGTGAAGCCACGTGAAATAATCTCAGGTCGTGAGTTAAGTTCGCCACGCGCTGTATTAACATTTAATATAACAATGCAGAATCCATCTTCACTGAGTTGTTTACGTTCTTTTAGCACATTGCTCTCTAATCCACCAATACCTGCACCATCAACAAGTCTACTACCAGCTGGAACAGTATTAGTAGCACGCAAGAAATTTTTATTGACTTCTACTTGCATCCCTAACATTGGTATAAGCACATTGTGTCTATCCATACCAACTGCAACCGCATTCTCACGCTGTGCTAATAAATGTCTATGTTCTCCGTGCACTGGAATGAAATATTTAGGATTGATGAGATTTAGCATTAATTTTTGTTCTTCTTTGCAGGCGTGACCAGATGCGTGGACTTGCTCTAACTGATTATAAATAACTTTAGCACCTAGCATAATCAATTTATTGATAGTATTATTAACTGATTTTTCATTGCCCGGGATTGGACTACTGCTAAATATTATTACATCATTTTCGCCAATCTCAACACCTTTAAATTCTCCACTTGCCATACGTGTCAACGCGCTGTTTGGTTCGCCTTGACTACCAGTAGATAAAATTAAAATTTCGCCATCTTTATAGTTTTTTATTTTATCAACATCAATGATATTTTCTTTATTGAATTTCATTTCGCCAATTTGTGAAGCAACATCTGTAACATTAACCATACTTCTACCGCATAAAACAACCTTCCTGCCATGCAATTCTGCTAATGTCAAAACCTCTTGCAATCTATCCACGTTGGAAGCAAATGAAGCAACAATTATACGTTTGTCTTTGTTCTCTATAAACAACTTGTCTAAGGTCGCACCAACCACGCGCTCAGATAAAGAAAAACCTTCTCTTTCCGCATTGGTTGAATCGGACATATATAACAATACACCTTGCTTGCCTAGCTCAGCAAAACTGGTAAAATCAAACTTTTCATCATAGATTGGTGTCAAGTCAATCTTGTAGTCACCAGTGTGTACAACTATACCCACTGGTGTCTTGATTGCTAGCGCAAACGCGCCTGGTATAGCGTGGTTTACGTGAATGAATGTGATTTCAAAACAACCTAATTTGATTGTCTGATTGGCTTTAACTATATTAGTTTTGTATTCCACTTTTTTGTGTTCTTCCATTTTTTTCTTGATTAGTCCGCAAGTCATCTTGCTGGCATAAATCGGTGCTTTGATTTCATTGACAACATAAGGTACACTACCAATATGGTCTTCGTGTCCATGCGTAATTACAAAACCACGTATTTTGTCTTTATTTTCCACCAAATATGTGATGTCTGGCACAACAAGATCTATACCTAACATATCATTAGATGGGAACATAACACCGCAATCAATAACAACTATGTCATCTTCGTATTCTAAAACTGTCATATTCTTGCCAATCTCACCAATACCGCCAAGAAAACTAACTTTTAAATTATTATTAGATTTACGTGTGCGTTTTGCAACTATTTCAGTTTGGTTATAAGTTGTTTGCTCGTTAAATTTTTGTGTATTAACCAACACATTTGAGTTATTGTCCTTGTGTATTTTTGTCTTGTGTTGATTGGTCTGTCTCTGCCTAAACAACTTAGTCTTTGGAGTGAATTCAGCATTGTTTTTTATGCTAGCGTCAAACTCCTCGCTTGTCATTAATTTATCCATATATCTCCTTTTTTAAAAAAACAAAACATTATCTAGTTAAATAATTTTTGCATCAAAAAATATGCAAAAAAACATATTAATATTTTATATCAATAGCACATAAGCGCTAACTAGAAACACGAATTAGTTTATAATAGTATAGCATATTTAAATTAATAGTCAAGTGTTTTTAATAGCTTTAATGTTAATTTGTGGCTAAAATTGTTGAAATTAACAATAAAAAATACTAAATAATTTTAGCATTTTTATTTGATAATAAAATTAAAAAATTTAAATTTTTTATTTTTTAATAATAATTTTGTACAATTTTTTGCATTTTTATGATATTTTTTATATTATTTGTATTATTATTAATTATTTTATTAATTTTAAAGTTTTATTAATTTTAAAATTTTATTAATTAAAAAATATTAATTATTTTTTAAAAATTAACTAATTTTTATAATAATTTATATTTAATTATTTATATTTTTATAATTATTATTTTATTCAAATAATTTTTTAAATTTTGCTTTTGTAAGTGCATTTGTTTTGTCTGCATTGCCATATGTTGTCATAGCAATTTCTGCGTTTTCAAAAATTTCTTTAACCATTTTGTTGGCTTCTTCTAGTGTAAAGTTGTCGCGAATTTTCTTTCTCACCTTTGGGTCAATTATTCGGTCTTCATAAATGTAATCTTGCATATAATTAAACAACCTATTTACCCTTGGCTCTCTTGATTTTTCATTATGGTCATATAAGCGTTTTGCTTGCTTGAACTGGTCTAAACTAAAACCATTCTTTCGTACATTGGTCACATATTCAGCGAGTGTAGTTTGACACGCGCGCAAATTTTTCTTATCCATATTTGTATCAAAGATTATTACACAATCGTTTTTTGTTATTAAATAATAAAATCCACAATTATATACCAATGAACGTTCAATTCTCATAATTTTGGAAATACCTTGTGTCCCGTTTAACATATCCAAAATTAAGTCTAACTTAGTATAAAATTCATAGTCTAAATGATTTGTTTTTATTGTAAAGCAAACATCAAAATATGTTTTTTCAATCGCGACTTCTTTTTGTGTATAAAAGTTTTTGTTATCACATTCTGTTTCCATTAAATCAATTTGTTCTAACTTATTGTTTTGTGGCAAATGCGATATTAAATGATTATTAAACATTTTCTTTATTTTACCTAACGAAAATGGCGAACAAACCAAAACTTTGCAGTTATTTGAAACAAAATATTTATTCACAAAATTGACTACATCTTTTCTGGTAATTGCATCAACTGTACTTTCTAAACCCAAAGTGGAGTATTTATAAAAATCTTTTTTAAATAAATTGTAGTCCAAATTCAAATTAGCGAATCGTAAAAAATTATCTTTTGAACGCACTATTTCTTGCTTAACCACTTCTTTTTCTTTTTCAATCGCTTCATCTGTAAAAGTTGAATGAGTAATCATTTGAGTTACCATATCTAAGTAGTTAGTTAATTCTTCATTAAAAACATCGCCTTGAAAATAAACAGCTCGCGTATTAGTATAAGCATTTACCCTAATAAAATTAAAATATTTTTGCCACACTTCTTGCTTGCTTAGTTTATCTGTGCCAGTGAAAAACATATGTTCAACAAAGTGTGCTAAACCTGCCTTGTTTTTTGGATCACATTGTGAACCACAATTGAATCTTAATTCTACACTTGAAATGTTAGTTATATTGTTTTTAGCATAATAAAGCGTTGCACCATTTTTTAGTTTTAATTTTTTTATTTTTACCATTTTTTTACCTTTGATAAGTATATTATACTCATATTGGCAAAAAGTCAATCATTAAATATAATTTAATTTTAAAATTAGCTAAAATTACTCTGCTCTAAGTGATTTCACAGGGTCTTTCTTTGATGCAATTCGTGCTGGAATGAGTCCCGCAATAAATGTCAACACCACACTAATTACAATAAGAATTAAACTATCTAACCATTCAACAATAGCAAGATTAGCAACACCAGTAAGTGATTTTAATATCAAATTGATTGGAATTGTTAGAAGCAATGAAATGAGTATTCCTATTACTCCTGCACTAAATCCAATGATGACCGTTTCAGCGTTGAACACGCGCGAAACATCTCGCTTAGATGCACCGATTGAACGAAGCACACCAATCTCTTTTGTACGTTCGATAACTGATGTGTATGTGATAATACCTATCATTACACTAGATACGACTAATGAAATACTTGCAAAAGCAACCAGTACATATGATATCACATCAACTAGATTAGCCATTATACTTGTGAAAAGTTCACTGCTGTCAGTAAGCGTAATTTTGAATGTTGCTGTCTTGTTGTAGTCTTGTATTAATGCTTCTAAATCATCCTTGGCATCAAAACTATTTGTGTAGAAATAAATACCAGTTGGGATGCTGCTTGCGCCATATGTTTGCAGATATAATTCTATGATTTGCTCATCAGTGAGATTCATGTTAAGAGGTTCTTTGCTAAGCAGTGTCTGCATTGCCAAAGGCGAAGTGTATGTAAATGTATTTTCATTTAAACCAACCATAGATAGTTCACTTATACGTAGTGTGTATGGGTTCACGAATTGAGCCGTGTCTGAAAAATTCTTGTTTTCATCCAAATATTTTGCACGCACATTTTTAACCAACTGAGAATTAACGCAATTGTTATGATAAAATTCTTTTAATTCTTGCGTGTACATTATTCCATTTGAGAAAATGCTACCTGTTGCGCCTTCTTTTTGCTCTAATACACAACTGATTGTAAGTGTTATTGTATTTTCATCTTTATATAGTTCACCTAATCCGCTTTGAATACTCATCAACTCTGTCTCATTAGTATATGTAAATTGATAATTTGGTTGTTCGGTTTCAATATTGTAATACGCATCGTTTAAAATCAATTCGTAAGTTTTACCAATTAAATCTTCGTATTTTACTTCACCTGCTTCGCTATCATAACTTATACCTAATTGCATACATTCAGAATTAGACAATGCTCCATCGCTTACCACCAAAGCCACTTCGTTTTTGTTGCTTGGATAATGTGCGTTTTCGCCACCTTTTATGTCATAAATTGAGCGAACATAATCTTCATCAATCCCTTCAAAGAAAAGTGAACTCGTACTGCCATATATAGCACTAGATGAGATTGTGCTGTTGATTGGAAAATATATACCAGAATTTTCTGTAATTAAACGCATATCGCTGGCGTAACTAATGTTCATTGCGTTAAGTTTATTTGAATTCTTTTCATATGAATAGTAATCTTTAACATATTCCACAAAATCTGAATTCATATAGTTGAATCTACCCATTTTAATGAATGTGTCTTGTGGGTCGTAAACTGAAATGCTATCGTCTTGCTTTTCGCCTGTTTCGTACCCTTCACCTAATCTCTCTTGCGCAGATTTATAGTCAACTGAAATTGTGGATACGCTGACTGGATAACTGGCAAGTGATTCACTTTGCATATCATTAATATACCCGGTCATACCCGCACTGACTGCTAAAATGAGCGCTATACCAATAATACCAATACTTCCCGCAAACGACACCATTATTGTCCTGCCTTTTTTTGTGAACATATTTTTAAGTGACAAGTTGAGAGCAGTCCAAAATGACATTGATTTTTTCTTTTCTGTCTTTTTAAATGTGGTCGATTTTTCTTTTTTCTTTTGCTTTTCTTCTTTTGTATATGGCTTGCTGTCACTGACTAATTCACCGTCAAGCAAACGAATAATACGGCTTGAATATTGTTCCGCCAATTCAGCATTGTGCGTTACCATTATAACCAACCTATCTTCGCTCACTTCTTTTAATAAGTCCATAATTTGCAAACTCGTTTTGCTGTCAAGCGCGCCTGTTGGTTCATCGGCGAGTATTATTTCTGGGTCGTTTACCAATGCACGTGCGATTGCCACTCTCTGCATTTGCCCGCCCGAGAGTTGGTTTGGTTTAGCTTTTAATTTGTCAGCAAGTCCTACTTTTGTAAGCACTTCTACTGCACGTGCGTAACGTTCTTTTTTGCTTATACCCGAAATAGTGAGCGCTAGTTCCACATTTTCTAGCACGGTTTGATGCGGAATGAGATTATATGTTTGAAAAACAAAACCAATCTTATGATTGCGATAATTGTCCCAGTCTTTGTCCTTATAATTCTTTGTGGAAACGCCGTCAATAATAAGGTCGCCACTAGTGTATCTGTCAAGTCCACCAATTATGTTAAGCAGAGTCGTTTTGCCACAGCCGCTTGGCCCTAAAATTGACACAAATTCACTGCGCCTAAATTTGACACTAACATTTTTTAGTGCGTGAACTGACTCTTCTTTTAAAACATAGTCTTTTGAAATATTAGCAATCTCCAACATTTTTAACCCCCAACAATAATTTGTTTAATAATGCAAAGAAAGTTGTTTTTTCCTCTTGCGAAAAGTTGTTTAATAATTTGTTTTTAAAATTTGTCATTTTTTGTTTAAAATATTCAGCCACTTCTCTACCCTTAACGGACAGTTTAAGTGAATAGTTGCGAATACCCTCACTTGCTCGCTCTACCAAACCTTTACGCAATAAATCACGAATAACGCGAGTGGTGTTTGCCTTGTCTACACCGATATTATTTGTTAACTCTGTCATGGTCATCTCGTTATGATAATAAAGTTGAATAATATATCGCGCGTGAAAGTGCGTCAAGTCATATTTTGACAACATATCCGTCTGCATATACTTAATTTTTTTGGCCATTATTTGTATTGAACTGACAAAATCTTCCATTTTTTGTTTCCTTTTCTACGCTATACTATACACAATAATAAGTTGAGTTGTCAACTAAATTTATAATGTTTATCAATTAATTTTATATGACTAAAAAAATAAAATAGTAAATATCACTATTTTATTAAATCAGCGGCGAGATAATCAACACTGACATCAAAATATTGTGCCATTGCTACTAGAACAGAGGTTAAGGGCTTTGTTCCTTTTTTCCATCTATAATAATTAGACTC
>CASFFJ010000002.1 GCA_949293915.1 uncultured Christensenella sp. | reverse complement strand
TTGATTATGTTAAGAATAAATATGGCGAACATCGTGTGATAAAAATCATTACTTTTGGCACAATGGCAGCAAAAAATGCAATCAAAGATGTTGGTCGTGCTTTACGTGTACCTTATTCTGTCACTGACAAAATCACTAAACTTATCCCTAAATATAAAAGTCCAATTTTGCCTAAATGTTTTGGTTTTAAAGAGCCAAAAGAAGGCGATAAAGATTTTGGCACTATTTACGCCGTGCCTGAACTTGTGGAGATGTACAATTCCAATCCAGAAATAAAACGCGTTGTAGATATTGCTATTAAACTAGAAGATTTCCCTAGGCAGTGTTCAACGCACGCTTGTGGCGTTATCATTGGTAAAGATAACTTGGATAATTTTGTGCCACTTAGTCGAAATGGTGAAGATATCACCACGCAATTCCAAGGTGTCGAGATGGAACATTTGGGTCACTTAAAAATGGACTTTTTAGGCCTTAGGAACTTGACCGATATTAAAGAAGCAATACGAATGGTTAAGGAAAATCATAATGTTGAAATTGATTTTGAAAAGCAAAACTATGATGACCCTAATGTATTTAAACTTATCTCTACTGGCAACACTGAGGGTATATTCCAAATTGAATCGGGTGGCTTCCAAAAGTTTATGAAAGAGTTACAACCAACTTGCCTAGAAGATATTGTCGCCGCCGTATCACTCTATCGACCCGGTCCTATGGACAGCATCCCGCAATATGTCCACAACAAGCACCATCCAGAAGACACTGTGTACGCACACCCTATCTTAGAGCCAATTTTGAGCGTCACTTATGGTTGTATTGTCTATCAAGAACAAGTTATGAAAATCTGTCAAAATATGGCAGGGTTCTCGCTCGGACAAGCGGATAATATTAGACGCGCTATGGGTAAGAAAAAAATTAAAGAAATGCTGAAATGGAAAGAAGCATTCTTGCATGGACGTGAAGCATTTACAGATGAAAATGGTAAATATAACCCTGCAATTGTAGGTGCTGTGAAAAATGGTGTCAGTGAAGAAGTTGCAAACGATATTTGGAACAAAATGGAAGCATTTGCTTCGTACGCGTTCAATAAATCACACGCGGCAGCATATGCACACGTAACCTATCAAACAGCGTATTTAAAGACTTATTATATGCCTGAATTTATCACATCAATCTTAAATAATCGTATAACAAATATTGATAAAATTAAGCATTACATTTCATACGCTAAGCAAGAAAAAATCGAGGTCCTACCACCTGATATAAATCTTAGTAAAACATATTTCTATACTAATGGTACAAACATTCGTTTTGGCCTTGCTGCACTCAAAAATGTGGGCGTAGGTGTCATTGAAGATATCATAACTGAACGTGAAACAAATGGCACATTTAAAGATTTTGAAGATTTTATTTGGCGCGTTTCTAACATACAAAACGTAAATAAGCGCTGTTTAGAATCACTTATTAAGACAGGTGCGTTTGATAGTTTTGGCTATACTAGAAGTCAATTAATGAGTATATATAGTATTATGGTTGACCGCGCGATAGAGCGTAAGAAAAAATCTATGAATGGACAAATTGATTTGTTTGGAAGCTTAATTGAAGATACAAATTTAATTGAAAAAAATGAAATCCCTAATATAAACGAATATATTAATTCAATTAAATTGCAATATGAGAAAGAAATTGCTGGAACATATCTATCTGGTCATCCATTAGATGAATATCTCGATATAATTAAAAATTTTTCATTTAATTCCAGCCTTATCCCTAGCGCAGATTTCAATCTTGATGATGATGTCAACCAAGAGGCAGATGAATTGTTTGAAGAAATGAATGATGAAGAATTGTATGGCGGATTAAATAATGGCGATATTGTGACTTGTGGCGGTGTGATAAGTGAAGTTAAATTATTCACCACCAAGAATGGTAGCAAAATGGCATTTGCTACAATAGAAGATTTGACTGGCAATTTTGATGCAATATTTTTTAATAAAAGTTATGATAAATTTAAAGAAATAATTAAGCAAGACAATTTGGTGGCAATCAAAGGGAAATTTACAGTGCGTGATGACAAGCGCCCTAGCATATCTGTCGACAATATGGAATTGTTGTCTAATGAAAAATCTACTGACAATGAAGAAGTGGAGATAGAAAAAGTTAAAAAATTGTATTTAAAATACAATGCAACTGATGGCGATATTCACAATGCTGTAAAACATATCTTGTCACAATACTCAGGTAGTGATGAAGTTATAATCAAAGACACAGGCACTAATCAGGCGTATAAATTAAATATTTATGTCACAATACGCGATAGTTTGCTTTATGAATTAGAGACAATTTTAGACAAGTCTTGTATATATGTTAAAGATTAAAAAAGGACAACTTAGTCCTTTTTTTAAAAATCTTCTAATTCTTTTTTGATTTCTTTTTTCTTTTTGTAACCAAAGAGTTTTAATCGCCCTTTTGAAAAAACTGTCACTATCAAAATATAAATGGTCGCAACACCAATTAAGGCGTAAATCAATCGACTAAAAATATTAGATTGCAAACCAAAAATTCCTGCAATAAAGTCATATTGCAGTGTGCCAATTGTGAACCAATTAACACCACCTATAATCATCAAAATAAATGCAATTGCCCTAAACATTTTATTCTCCTAATTTTATTTTGCATTTATATTTGAATTTTATTCTTAAATTTATTTTATATAAAATTTATGATAATGTTTAATTTTTGTTAATTCAATTATATTTTAACAATTTTAATTAATTTTTTAATATTTTTTAATTAATTTTTAATTATTATTTTAATTTAATTATTTTTTTATTTGATTATTTTATTAAACTAATTTAATTTTTATATATATTGAAATTTTTTTAATAAAATATCTATAATTTAATTATTTTATCATCATTATAATATTTTTACATTTTTTTGAATCATTTTATTAATTATTATTATATTTATTTATTTGTTTACGAATTTTTTTATGTCCACTAGGTGTTTTTACTTTTACCACTGAATACGGACAGGCTACAACGCATTTTTTGCAATAAATACATTTTGCATAATCAACCTCTGCGTATAATTCTCCGTTTTTGTCATAACGCATTGTTATTGCATTGGCTGGACAAATCTTACTACAGACTGAGCAACCCTTGCACTGCTTAGGATTGATTGTTATATGTTCGATATTTTTTTTGAAATAAGTTTTTTGCCTTATGCCATTTCTAAAATTAAGCTCTTCACTAAACTCTGGAATACTGAAATCATCAACAATAAAATTGTCAATCTTCTCTCCTACCATTTTATATGGATTATTTATATCTATCAAACCACGATTGGATGCTTGTTTGATAATTGTATTATTATAATCCATTCCAATAATTTTAATAAAGGCGCTATCTAATGCATATGGATTAGCGCTCATACCAAGGCAGGACAACATTCGTTGCGTATCATTTTTTTCAACCGCCACGACAGCATCCAAAACATTTAACACTAATTTATCTTGCAATGCATTTAATATATCAATTATGTAATTGTAATAATCAGACAACTTATCTGTCCTACGAATAATTTGCGTTTTAACCTCACCTGGAATTAGCCCAAATATATTAGCAGATACGCCCATATAACCTAGTTTGTTATCCAGTCTAATTTTACCAACATTTATGATTGCATCCACCTTATTTATTACATCAAGCATCTCTATTGATTTAGAACGTACACCATCTGGATTAGATATTGTGGTTGTGGCTAAGTTCATATTCAATTCACATTTTGTGTTGTTAGCAACCTCCACCATACCTGTATCAAGATAAACTTTTTCTAAATTTGTTTCGTTATATTTGCCGTACGGACTGTCAGCAACTATAACGCGCACATCCAATTCGACCAACATATTAATCAATGCACGCACAATTGTTGGATGAGTTGTCAACGCAAGATTTGGATTTTTAGCCTCTGGCAAGCACACTTTCAAAAGCACTTTCATCTTTGGGCGAATCAACTTTTCAATTCCAATATCTGCAAAACATTCACGGACAACATTTTCCGCCTCTTTTATATCAAAACTTTCTAATGTTCTAACTGACACATCTTTATTCATACTTTTATCGTACAATAAATTTGAAATAAAGTCAAATATTTTGTAAATTGTTTGATTTTTTTATAATTTTAGAATAAAATGTTATTATGATAAAAATTTGGGGTAAAATTTTGTCAGATGATAAAATTATAAAAGACAGAGTTATTCTTGTGGATGAAAAAAGCACATCTTTTTTTGATATGTTAAAAGACTTGACTCAACAGCTGAATATCCCCACCCCTGTATTATTGGATAAGCACGTCTACGATTTTAATTTATTTAACCAATGCGTATTTAAACCAGATGATTTTGTAGAAAGTGTCATATTTGACAAATTCGTTTTAGAACATTTAAACAAATAAGGAGTTAATATGAAAATTGCAGTTTTGACCAGTGGTGGCGATTCACCTGGTATGAATTCTATTATTTTTGGCATATTTTCAGCTTGCCAGACATATAAAGTTGAATTATATGGCGTAATTGGTGGATATGATGGACTGATTGATGATAAATTTGTACGCATAGAGTTTTCTTCGCTTGATGGCAAGTTTAATCAAGGTGGCAGTTTGCTAAAATGCGGTAGGTCAGCTAGATTTTTAAAACCTACATATTTTAAAAAAGCAATCAAAAATTTAAAATCTAATGACATAGATACGTTAATTATTATAGGTGGAGATGGTACAATTAAAGGCGCTATTGCTTTGCGTGATGCGGGTATTAAGGTTATTGGAATACCTGGGACTATTGATAATGATTTAAATTTCTCTTACACAATTGGTTTTGATACCGCTATGAATAATATTGTTAATGCTGTTGATAATATTATGGATTGTTTATCTGCTTTTAGTTATGGCTCTGTCATTAAAATTATGGGTAGAAATTGCACATCTTTAATAGAATCTGTAGCAAAAGCATTGCATACTGAATATATTATTACTAACCCAAATTTAGACTTAGATGTATTAGCTAAAAAAATTAAAAAACAACACGATAATCAACATTTACCACCAGTTGTGCTCGTATTAGAAGATGTGATAGATTGCGTAAAATTGGCTGAAATATTTACTGAAAAAACAGGTTTCCAATGGCGCAGTCATATTCTTGGCTACATTCAACGTGGTGGTAAACCTAGCGCTTTTGATAGGCGTTATGGCTATTCAGTAGGTAGTACTGCTGTTAATTACATTTTGAAAAATCAAACAGGATTTGCTCTTGGTATGGACAATGATTGTCTTGTGAAAAAAAATTTTGAAGAAACGATTATAGTTAACAAAATTTCTTGACAATTCATTAAATTCTATGTATAATATCAACGTTGCAAATTTGTTTGCAACGTTATTTTAAATGTAAAATTCATTTGACTTTTAGGAGGATACTATGGAAGAAAAGGAATTTATGACACAAGAAGGTTATGATAGAATAGTTGAGAGACTCAATTACTTAAAGTCTGTTGCTCGTCAAGAAGTAGCTGACAAAATTGCAGAAGCAAGAAGTTATGGTGATTTGAGGGAAAATAGTGAATACGATATTGCTCGTGAAGAACAAGCCAACGTAGAAGCAGAAATTTTTGAACTTGAAAATAAATTAAAACATTCAGAAATAATAGATAACAAAAAAGTTAATACAAATAAAGTTGACATTGGTTGCACAGTGTCTGTTATAAATTTGAAAATGAATAAAACTTTTGAATATAAAATCGTAGGCGACACAGATGCTGACCCAATCAATGGATTGATTAGTAATGATAGTCCAATTGGTGCTGGCTTGATGGGTAAAAAGGTTGGCGAAACTGCACTCATCAAGACTCCTACTGGCATTGTTCAATACAAAATTAATAAAATTAAATAATGATTTTTATCATTTAGCTTTTTGTTGCAATCAATATTAGTTGATATTAAAAATCCACCAGTTTTGATTTATCAAATACTAGTGGTTTTTTATTATTTTACATATTAAATCAATATTTTTAAATATTTGCTTTAGATTCATAAAATATATAAATAAAAGCAAGAGTTATTCTCGCTTAAACTTTCTATAATATATCTCTTATTTAATTAATAATTAAGATAAAAAATAATAAAAAAAGACCAGCAAAAAATTTTACTAGCCTTTTTTAATTATATTATATTTTAACTGCAACAACACTAACTTGCTCACGATCTGGAATTTTATGTTCCATTTTATATTTCTTAATATCATACGAAAGCTTTTTTATCTCAGTTTTCATCTTTTTAACTTTGCAGTTTAAATCAGATTTATTTCCGTTGTAATTAAGCTTGTTTAAACCACGTTTCTGCTCTTTATATTTTGCTTTGTTTCGCTCCCTTCTCTTACATTCTAAGATTAAAACTAATTTTTTCTTTTGATTTATCATCTGATAAAATTCTGTGTAGATTTGTTTGTCTTTCATATATTACCTTCCCTTATATTTATATTATAATATACAAAAATTATTTGTCAATGTAAAAAAAAATTAAAAAAACTTTCATCCAAAACTAACACAAAACTACAATTATCAATTTTTCTCTATCTAACTATTAAAAATAATTTATATCTTTTTAATGCTCCAAAGAGAGCAAAAAGTTTTTTTCTTATGGCTCCTACAAGACAAATTTCGCAGTGGGATTAAAGGAGCAACCGTTAAACAACCAATAATTGCAAACTTGTGTAGCTATTTTGGCTAAAAATGTGTTGCGACTTTGTGTCGCAATAGTCTAAAAGCACTTACATTGCGATTTAATAAAAAATCGCAATTAGCCAAAAGACTTATTGATTAAAAATCATTAATTCTTATACCAAATACCGCTTGCAAAAGGGTGAGCAATGAGAGGGAAAATGTGTGTCCCTCTCATAATGTGGGCAATTTGCCCACATCAGGTTGATGGCAACGATCTATTTTCTCGGGCTGTCTCCGCGTCGTATTTCATCCTTAGTTAACTCATTTTGCTATCGCAAAATTTCGATTATACTTGCGGATGAATACTCCTTTTTCCCACTCAACATCTGTCTCGCGTGAACCCTATTGATTTGGCTGGAGACAATATTAAAAAAACTCTGCTGTTTAGCAGAGTTTATCAGGTTGATGGCAACGATCTATTTTCTCGGGCCGTCTCCAGCCAAATATCTTCGACGCGTGAGAGCTTAACTGTTGTGTTCGGAATGGGAACAAGTGGTTCCTCTCAACTATAATCACCATCATGGTTCATTGAACACTAACCGCTTGGTTAGTTTAGAACAATGACAGCTGCATATTCGACAAGTTTGTTCTTTTAGCAGATTGCTTAACGCAATCGTTGCTCTTTTGAACAACTTGTCTCATCTATGAAGAACAACCTTAAAAAGGTTTTTCTTCATTACTTCTTTTCCAAAAAAGGTTTTTTAGATAAAGATAGCGATGTTGAAAGCACAAATACTTTATAATTTTGCTCTAAGAATTCATTTCTCAAAAGGAAGGTGATCAAGCCCTCGACCTATTAGTATCAGTCCGCTCAATATATTACTACACTTACACT
>CASFFJ010000001.1 GCA_949293915.1 uncultured Christensenella sp. | reverse complement strand
GATGAATGTGATTGTTATTGTTGCAAAAATCACACTAAAGCATATCTTCATCATTTGGTTAAATGTAACGAAATTTTAGCATCACGCTTAATCAGTTTGCACAACATACGTTTTACGCTAAATATGATGACTAAAATACGCGATGCAATCAACAACGATAGATTTTTAGAGTTTAAACAAGAATTTTACAAAAAATATGGTATTGAAAAATAACAAAATTTATAATAATAAGATAGTGTTAATATTAGTAAAATTATATGAATTAAATATTAAATTAAATAATTCGTTTAATAACTAATCATAGCAGTGAATAAATAAAAATAGTTTATTATTTATAAATTTAAAAAAAAGATAAAAAATGACATTATTTCATATAATTTTTAAATTAAATTTTTTAAATTACAATAAAATAAATTGACTATAAATATTGGTTATGTTAAAATACATATTATAAATAGAATACTATTTATTAATTCATTGGAGGGGATATGGTAGAAACAATTTTATTGATTGTGCTTATTGTACTTGTGGTTGCTTTATTTGTAATCAGTTATTTCAAAAAGAAGAAATTTAATACTGAATTAGGTCAAATGAGAGATGAGCTAAAAGTTGGCGATAAAGTTATGACTGATACGGGCGTTGTTGGTGAAGTGGCAGATTCTTATGTTGAAGATGAATACAAATATTTTGTTTTAAAGACCGGCAAGGATGATAAAATTGGTTATTTTACTGTTCATGCTAACGCCATTTATTATGTTTTTGGCAAAGAAAATAAGCAAGACAAGGTTGTTGTTAAAGTTTCTGATGAGCCACAAACAGATAATAAAAATAGCGATGAACCAGCATCAGTAAAAGAAACTAAAGTTGAAACGACAACTAAAACTAAATCAAAATCAAAAAAATAAAAACAAGCAAAATTAATTCATTCTGAAACTAGCAAAAATAAATAAGAACTTTACTTAGATAGTAAAGTTTTTTTATTTTAAAATTAACGGATTAAATTTATTCAATGAATGAATTTACAGATTACGTTCATTATTTGTAAAAGATGAGATTATGGAAATATTTGAGATTATTAATAAATAAGATTGCAAATTATATATATTTGACATAACAACATCTTTATTGTATAATATAAGTATGAAAATATACAACTTATACTTAAATGAAATAGATTTTAATAAAAAACCTAGTGAGATTTCTAAGCACAAAAGTCAAGTAAATTTTATTTTAAATCTTTCTCTTGCTGAGTTGTTAAGCTTAGACAAAACAAAGATAAATCAAATTTTATCTCTTGGATATCAACCTCAGTCTTTTTCTGTTGTTATAAACGATGAAGTTAAAACTTTTACCAAAGATGAATGGATAATTATTTCTAAAAAAAGTGAAATGATACAAAATTATGGGCTTTCTTTTGGTGTAAAAGACAAAAGTAAAATTTGGACAATTGATGAAGTGGCGAATGCTAATGCAAAAGTGGAAACAAGTTCTAATGAAATCAAGAAGTTAAAACTTTCACCATTAGAGAAAATTTTAGCAACATATTTAAAAGTCAGTTCAAGGAAATATGTATCTGAAGAACTAGATGAAAATGGAGCAGATTCACGCTCATTATATGGTGTTTTAAATAGTGATAAAATAGTTTGTGTGGGGTTTACTGAATGGATGAAATCTATTCTTCAAAATCTTAATGATCCATCAATAAAAGCTTATACTAATGCTGTGCAAATTACCGAAGATAATCAAACAAGTAAAGGATTTCATCAAAATTTAATTATGTATGTCAAAGATGAGAAATATAACTTAGATGGATATTATTATTTTGATCCAACGTGGGATAGTGTGAATGAGTTTACCAATCTTCCAACTTTAAATTATTTTTTAATACCAATTGAAGACATTAAAAACATTTGGACAAATATTATTGATGTTTATCATATACTAGATGAGCCAGATGAGCCGGAAGAAAAGAAAACTAAAACAAAATCTAAAGATAAACAAGTTGAAATAATTGATGCTAAGCAGACACAAAAACCATACGTGTATTTTTCAGGTGAAAAAATAAAATTCAGTAGAGAATTTTTGATAGATTATTTGAACATTCATCCTGATAAATGTGAAATATATGCAGATTTAATATTTGGACAAGATATATCAATTCTTGAAGAAAAATTGTTAGATAATGAAATTAAAAAAGAACATTATGAAATTATAACAAAAAGTTTGGCAAAATATGATTTACCAATAATCTCTAATGATTATGTATCCGAATTTAAAAAAATTTTTAATGAAGCTCTTGATTCAGGGAATGTAGAGAAGTTAGATGCTTTATGTGAGAAGATTATATCTTCTTTACCAACAGAAGAAAAAGTAATACAATCAATTAAACACAATGTAAAACTTGTGTACGAATATATGATTTATGTTGCTCAAAATGATATCGATTCGAAAAAAGAAGAATTACGAGAGTTTGAAAAAGATGATTCTTATACTATTTTTTTGGCAGAATATATTAAAAATTTAGAAGAAAAAATAGTTGAACTTAAAAAAGAATGTGCTTTAAAATTTGAAATTATTGATAAAACTTTTGAAAACGATAAAGATTTAAGAAAAAATATAACATATTTATCAAGTGAGACAATAAAATCAATTTCTAATTGTTTGACTCCTTATGCGGATGAACAAATAAACAATGAAGATCTCTTTGTTAAATATTTAAATTCAAATTTAAAAAGTTCTTTTCATATGAATTTAAATGGAAATGCTAATTATGTTCAAGAACAAATAACTGAAATTAGTGAAGCCATCGAAGATGTCAAATATAAACAATCTGATATTTCTGTGATTGCCACCAATATAATGTCAAATGAAGAAATATCTTCTTTAATCATCGAAGATATACAATCTGAAAGCAAGGTTGTAGATATGTCTTGTTTCTACAAATTATTAATTAATACTATATCAAAGTTGAAACCTAATCTAAGCAAAGATAAAATTGATAAAATGGTAGATGATATTATTGATAATTCTGTTAAAAGGTCTGAATATAATTATAAACCAACATCAATCAATCCTTTTGTTCAAGAATATTTTTCAAAAAATCAAGAGTATCATTAAAAAAATAAATAAGGAAATTATATAAAAATTTACTAAAAAACAAAAATATCATAGCAGATTTATGAATAATGAAACAAACAATGATTAAAGTTATATTAATTAAAG